>NZ_CALKTS010000279.1 GCF_937997595.1 uncultured Campylobacter sp.
CACCCGCGCTTTACGACGCCTCAGCGGGGACGCCACCAGTTATACCGCAGCGAAACGCCAGCTGCAGCGGCAAAGATCAGAAAAGCTACAAAATAAATCATCTGAATTTTTCTCCGTTTTTATAGACGAACTCGCGCCACTCGTAAGGCTCGCTAAGCGTCAAGCCAAACGTCAGCTCCAGCATAAATTTAGATACGCGCGTAGCATTTACGATTTCTAGCGCCCTAGCTCGACCATTTTTGCCGATAGCCTCGAAACTTCCGTTTTGCAAGCATTCTTTGATCTTGGCAAAACAATCCTTTACATCGCTAAAATATACGACATCGCGCCCATCGATAAAAAGTCTATCCAAGCCCCTTATAGCGGGACTGAATGTGCAAACTCCACACCCCATAAATTGAGCCATTCGATCGGATGAGTATAAAATTTTATTTTGATTCGGTTTCCAAACGCCGTCATCCGCGTTAAAATTTATCGCTATTTTAGAGCGCGAAATTTCTTGCTGAAACCGCTCACCAAATATAAAGGGCTCGTCTAAACTTCCGTAAATTTTAATCTTTATGCCCTCTTTGGCGCATAGTTGCTTTAGAGTCTCGATAAATTCCTTTCTGTTAGGCAGGTAGTCGTTGCCGATATAAAGGACGTCGTAGCTCTTTTCCGACTCAAAATTCCTATCGAATGCGGCATCCGAGATATTTGGCATAAACGAAACTAGGGTGTTTGGATTGCGGCGCGAAATTTCCGCTAGATCCGTAGCATTAGTGCAAAAAAACGCATCGGCTAGGGAAATTTTATTAAAATCGCCGCTATCGGCGCTTCTTAAATCTGCATACCACTGGATTATTTTGATCTTCGGCAGTAGCTTTTTGATGCGGCTTAGAGTATCAAATTTTATCTTTTCGACCTTGCCGATTAAAAGCAGATCGGCGCCGATGTTTTCGCAGATACGCACGAGTTTGGCGTTCATTTTAGCTAACCCGCTGTTTTTCAGCCCGCAAAAGCGCAAGCTCCGCTCCCAATCGCGGTAGCTAAAATCATAGACGAAGTGCCCGCCGCGAACGAGTCCGTGGCTGATCTTGCGCTCCATGCCGTAGAAAAAACTACCGTCGTCGTATTCGTTGAAAATGCCGCAATGCACGATTTTTAGACTTTTATTTCTCTCTTTTGACACGGCTATTTATTTCTCATACTATTGCTATTGTTATTTATTCGGCTTGCATACAGCAGGGCAGAAAAAACTGCTATATAGCTCAAAATAGGTTTATTTACAAATGGAGAATGATCAAATTGAAAAATTACTAAAAAATATATAAAAATAGTAGAAATTTTGAATTCTTTATAGCAAAACGAACTATAAATATTATAAACTATGCCTAAAAAATAAAATATCGCACCAAAAAATCCGGTATAAAGTATAATCTCTAAAATCATATTATGAGCCATGCTATAGCTTGGATCGATGCGAATAGCTCTTTCCGGAAGATTTAAAAATACATCTATCCCCCAACCAAATATAGGTTTTTGCATTATCATATCAATGCTATATTTCCAGATAGCATATCTTCCCGATGAATTTCCTTGGATTAGATCACCGAACCTTTCTGATAGGCTTTCTATATTTAGTAATACAACCAATACAAGAAATGTTAGTGTGACAAATATTAATATTAAATTTTTATTTCGCTTAAAATTCACAATGCAATAGAATAAAGTAGCAAAAAAAGCAGCTACCCATGAGGAACGAGAAAACGTAAATATAGTAAAAATAGATAAAATTGCGCAAAACACCAATTTAGCAATAGGCTTTTCTATAAAAATAAATGAAAAAATAAAAGCAAATCCCATAAACATTCCATAGACATTACGACTTATAAAGCCCCCTGTAAAACCACCTTGTACTTTATCTAAAAACGCATTATTACTATCTGTGGCGTTACAAATTCCGGTAACAATAAGCAGAGCAAACGAGATGACTATAAAAATTATAAACTCGGTAATATTAAATGCTTTAATAACATAAAAGTAATAAAGAGCTAAAAATAAAATACCGTATCGGAACGTAAACAAAATTGATGTCTCCCAACTTCTACTATTTAAGTATTCCGGATTAATAAAGTTAGATATGAATTGAGCTACAACTATGCCTATAAACGAAATCAGCAAAATATTAATATCCTTTAATAAATCAGATATTATATTAAAATTCTTTTTATATATAATATGACATAAAAATATTACATCTAAACCTACCCATGACACTTGGTAGAAAGAATTTTTAAAAGGTATAGAAATCAATAACATTGCCATAAAGAATTTTATGGATATCGTGATAACATCATATTTTAAATCGACCGATTTAATTCTAAAATTATTTAATTTCATAACTGGTATAACCCCCTAATTTTTAAATTTCAATCAAGTTCTTCATAATATTTTTTAAGAAAAGTAATATAATTTTGCAATCTTAAAATATCTCTAAATCCAACATGTTTTTTACAAAAATCCCCAACAAATTTTTCATATTCTGTATAAATTTCATAAATTTTATCACTTAAATTTTCGACATTGTATAAAAATTCTTCATCTAGAATCTCTGGAATTCCGCCCACGCGGGTAGATATCAGCACGGGCGAATAAAAAATACCTTCGATCAAAATCACCGGAAAGCCCTCCTTGCGCGAGCTGATGACGTGTAGGTGCGACGTGCTCAGAACCGCCGCAACGTCGTCGCAAAAGCCGCATAGCCGCACGCGGTCCTGCAAATTTAGCGAATCGATTAAATTTTGCAAATTTTGCCTCTCGCCGCCCTGCCCGTAAATTTTAAGCTCGAAATCAAATTTTAGCTCGCTTGCGGCGCGGATCAAAAGATCAAAACCCTTGATCTTATCGAGCCTGCCGACCGCGACGATGCTAAATTTAAAATTTTCCGCCGCCGCGTTTGCGCCCTGTTGCAATACTAATACACTGCTAGTCTTATTTTGCGATGCGTCCGCATCCAAAGCCCTATCTTGCGACACGCCCGCCCTGCCAGGCATATCTTGCGACGCAAATGCAACGCCAGGCGTATCTTGCGACACGCCCGCAGTACCAGCCGAGCCGTCGCGCGCATCCTTTGTTTCCTTGAGCGCTTCGTTTGCAGCACCTTCCGCGTCCTTGCAGCGCGCGAGAATTTCATGATTTGCAAACTCCAGCCGCGGCTCTATGCCGAAATATATCACCTTTGCGGCATGATTTATCGTGGTTGCGACCTTTCGCGAGGCTGCGATGACGTTTCGCACGCGATCAAAAACGGGCGCCTTGCGGTCGTTGTGCTTGGTTGCGACAAGTTTAAGATTTAAAAATTTTTCTACCACAAAGCCGATCTGCGCGGCTTTGGCGCCGTGCGAATGTAAAATTTCAAATCCGCCCGAGCGTAAAAACCGATAAATTTCAACGAACAAAAACAGATTGTAGCGCTTGTCGCGGCTTTTGTACTCATAAATTTGCACGCGAGCATCCAGACGCTGCAAAAACTCGCATCTATCGGGCACGATAAGTGCTACCTGCTCGCTTTTGCAAAGCTCATTTAGCGAGTCGATCACGATCTTTTCGACGCCGCCGTAAAATCTGGAGCAGCAAAGATAGGTGATTTTCATCTATTTCTGCCCTTTTTCATCTTCAAAATGAAGCTAAAAAGCCCCTGCCTGCCGCTAACCATGATGCGCGGAATTTCAAAATTTGAGTAGTGTGGGCGCAACACGTCGTTTTGCGTCGTGACGGCGCAGCTAAAGCCCGCCTCGCGCGCGCAGCGCACGCTAATCTCGTCGTAAAAACCGAACGGATAGGCAAAAGCGCTGCAAGAAATATCAAATTTCGCCTCTATTTCGCGCTTTGATTCGCTCATCTGACGCAGCTGCTCTGCCGCACCCAAGCTAGGCAAGTTTGCGTGATCGAGCGTATGCGAGCCGATCTCTATGAGGCCGCTTTGTAAAAGCTCTCGGACCTCATCATCGCTTAGCATCTGCTCGCGATTTAGCTCGTCGCTTGATTTTTTCAGATCCTTATCGGTCGCCCAATTCCCGTCAAAGCGCCGGTTCACGATGAAAATCGTCGCCTTAAAGCCGTATTTTTGAAGTATCGGCAGGGCGTCCGTGAGATTATCGCGATACCCGTCGTCGAAGGTAATGCAAACCGCTTTCGCAGGCTTCTCATTCAAACTCGCAAGCTCGCTTAGAGTGTAGCTCGTAAAGCCGTTTCGCTTCAGCCACGCAAGCTGTTTTTCAAACGCGGCGGGGGTTACGCGTAGGCGGTTAAATTTAGAGGCATGCTTTGGCAGATGCTCGCGGATCATATGATACATCAGCACGCGCGGATACTCGTAAGGCAGATCCTTCGCCCACCACGCAAAGCGCAGGCAAAACCACGCAAAAAGCGCCGCAAAAGCCAAAACCGCCGCCGCGTAGATCATCTCTCAATCCTCATGCGATAAGCCAAAAAGCTCAAAATCGTAGCCAGACTTAGCGCCTCTTTCGATAGATACGCGCCGTGATCGAACTGGCAATCTATCAAAAGATAGATTAGAAGCGTAAGAATCCCAAACTGCCTGCTTTGAACGCACTCCTTAAAAACGCTAAATAGGATCGCGCCGTAAAAGATGAGCCCGAGCACGCCGCTATAAAGTAAAATTTCTAAAAATAAATTATGCGGTGCGTTGTATTCGGGATGCTCAAGAACCGGTGAGCCCGGCAAATTTATATATGAGCCCAGTCCGTAGCCCAAGATAGGCTTTTCTTGCGCCATTTCTAAAATATAGCTCCAAATCACGGTTCTGCCTGAGGAATCGCCGCTAAATAGCGCTGCTAGCCTTTGCTCAAACGACGGCGAAAGCGCAAGCAAAACGGCAAAAATCGCGATGAAACCCACCGTGAAAAGCAGGTATTTTTTGTTTAAGCTCTTTAAATTTAGCGCGCTATAAAACGCAAGCGCACAAAACGCACCGACCCACGCCGCTCTGGAAAATGAAAAGATCATAAAAAACGCAAATAAAAATAGAGCCGCAAATTTAAGCGCCAAAGGCCGCCGTATCGCCACCGCGCTAAGGCAGAGCCCAAAGCCCATAAAAAGCCCTAAGATATTGCGGTTCGAAAGCGATCCGCTAAGACCTCCGCGAACAGAATCGCTTGAAAAGACGATTGCGTCGGGGCTGTTTACAAGCTGATAGATCACGCTCGCCGATAAAATTCCAAGCCCCACGAACAAAAAGGCGAAAACGGCGTTTTGATCAAAAAATTTGAGCTTGTAAAAATAGCAAAGCGCCAAAAATATTGTGCCGTATCGAAGCACGAAAAATAGCGTGCTCTGCCATGCTTTTTTTGAGATAACCACCTCGTTTAGGAGGTTTGAGATCGCTAGCGTCGCCACTAAACAGACGAAGCAGATCGCGATAAATCGCGTTTTTTTCAAAATTTCGCTTAGAATTGCGTAGCTTTTAAAATACAATAGATGCGCTAAAAAGAGTAAATTTAGCGCCGCAAAGGAGATCTGATAGACCGCGTTTTTAAAAAACAGCGACGCGCACCAAAGAAGTAGCAGCGTTAAAAATGTGATCCTCCAGCCGCTAAGCGCGCCGTTTTCGTAAAAAAATTTTTTCATATTAAACTCTCATAAACCTTTATCGTTTTTTCTACCATCTGCTCTAGGCTGAAGTTTTGCGAAACGTAGCCGTAGCCGTCAAATTTCAGCTCGCGCGCGGGAGCAAACAGCCCCGCCAGCGCCTGCGCGTCGCCCACGTCAAAAAAATAACCGTTTTCGCCCTCTTTTATGATATCTAGCGCGCCGCCGTGGCGGGTCGCGATCACGGGGCAGTTGAGCGCGATCGCCTCAGCCATCGAGCGCCCGAAGCTCTCGGGCTTGCTTGAAGCGCTTACCGTGACCGACGAGAGCGAGTAAATTTCGGCTACCTTGCTCTGCGAACCCGTAAAAATTACTCGCTCGCAGAGACCAAGCCCCTCTACGAGCGATTTTAGCTCGGAAAAATACTCGTCGCGACCCGTTCCCACGCCGCCTACGATCAAAATTTTAAGATTTTGTTCGCTTGCTAAAGCCGCGGCGCGGATCAGGGTTTTGTAATCCTTAATCTGCGTGATACGCCCCACGGCAGAGACGATGAAATCATCCTGCGCGAGGTTAAAATTCTGCCGAAATTCCGCGATAAAGCGCTCGTCTAAATTTTTGGGATTAAATTTTACTAGATCGATACCGCGCGGAATAATAGTGATCTTGGCCGCATCCACGCCGTAGCTTCGCACCACGTGATCGCGCGCATAGCCGCTAGGGCAGATGATCGCGTCCGCATCCGTCATGATTTTACTGTAGAAATTTACAGAATTTATCCCATGCACGGTGCTTACGATCTTTGCTTTGGGGCGAGCAAATTTAACCAGCCACGCCGGCACGCGGGAGCGGACATGCACGATGTCTGGAGAAATTTCGTTTAAAATTTTACGCAGCTTTAAAACGCGCGCCGGAGCGCTTAGGATATTTTTGGAGCAAACGTCGAGCTGTACGTGCACGCCGCCGTCTTTTTCTATTTCGGGTGCCAATTTGCCGCCGTTACTGATAACGAAATTTTCGATGCCGCGCCGCGCAAACTCTCTATTTAGCTCGACTACGCCGCGCTCGACGCCACCTTCGTTCAGCTCTGGCAGGATTTGCACAACCCTCATATTTTTATCTCCCTCACAAACGCCCCAAGATCGTACTTCGCAGTCTTTTTTAACGCTTCGTCATAGCGCCTAGCATGTCCCGTAGAAACGAGAGCGCTTATAAAATCGTCAAATTTATTATGAGCGTCTTTGCGTTTTAAACTCAAAATGGCTACGCTCGCACGCCCGTTAGATACGGCCTCGCTTATCATCGAGACGCTGTCCTCGCTGATAAAGACCCACTCGCACTGCGCTAAAAAATCGCCGATCGGATTTACGGGCTTGCGGCTGTAAATCACGCTGTAATCCCAGCTAAGCTTAGCTAGCGCGCTCTCGGTAGCCCTCGGCGTGCGCGGAGAGGTCGTTAGCGCAAACTCGCAGTCCGCAAACTGCGCCCTCACGCCCTCGATCTGCTTTAAAATTTCATCCCCCATCTCAAAGCAGAAATTAGGCCCGCCGATGATAAATCCGATGGATTTGCACTGCGGCTGATACAGCCCCTGCGGGCGCGAAAAGCTAAGCGAGACGGGCGAAATTTTAAGGTTCGCGCGCGACGTCGGGCGATCATGCGCGCCTGCGATGATGATGCTAAAATCCTTGCGGTAGCCTTTCGGATACATCAGTGCGACGCTCGGCTTTGCGTATCTGCGCGCGTAAAATTTTAGCGCGTAATAGGTCGTGGAGCCCGCGCCTACGAATAGATCGAAATCTGCGAAATTTAAATTGCGATCTGCCGAGGCGTCTAAATTTGCGCTATCTGATACGGCGTCTGAATTGGTGCCATTCGGCGCGGCATCTAAATTTATGCTATCTGATGCAGCGGAGCTGTTTAGAGCGGAACTATTTAAATTCGATCCGTTTTTGAGGTCCACCGCCGTGCCGCCCTCGCCGAGGTCGCACTTAAAAATTTTAAAATAAAGCCCGAAAAAATCAAGCGCGTAGGAGCATAGTTTAAGAAGCTTGTTTGCGTAAGCGATCTTGCAAATGCAAAAATCAAGCCCTCTTAGCTCGCAAAATGCGATGCTTTGGTTCTCGTGCCCCTTGCGGCCGTCGCTTAAGATGAGTGCTTTGCGATGCGAATTTTTTGCTGCGGGCGGATTTGCGCAGGAGCTTTCGCTGTTTAAAATTAAAGAGCCGCCGCCTGCGCGCCACGCCCAGCTTGGAGCACTTGATCTTAAATTTTTATCGCTAAAGCTTTCACGGCGTAAAATGTAAGAGGAGCCGCCGCAAACCGATATGAAATTTTTGAGGTCTAAATTTTTGCCTGCTGGCACGGCGGCGGCGATCGCTACGAAATTTTCGCGATTTAAAATTTTACCTTCTCGCGCGGCGCTGCCTAAATTTACGGCGCTTTGCTCTTTTGCAAAAAGGCGCGAGCCCTGCGACGCGGATAAATTTCTCGCGATGCCCTGTCTGCTCTCGCCTTTTAAAATTTGCCGCGCCATCAGTCCATCTTCCAACGTTTGTGTATCCAAAACCACTGCTGCGGCGCGGTTCGCACGACCTCTTCGAAAATGTCGTTGCACTTTTGCGTGATAAATAGCTCGGCTTCGTCCTTATTTAGCCCTTCAGGTAGCGGCGGGAAATCCTTGATCACGATCTCATAGCGATCATCCTCTCCGCGACGCGCAAAAATGGGTATCAGCACGGGGCGAAATTTCAAATAAAGCGACGCGATGGTCTTTGTGGTGTAGCACTGTCGTCCAAAAAAAGTCGTAATCAGGCTATTTTTAGGGCCCGGCTTTTGATCGGGCAGGATGCCTACGTTGCGCCCCTGCTTTAGCGCCTGCACGAGCCTGCGCATCGCATCGTCTTTATAAATGAGGTCGTTGCCGTAGCGCTCGCGAAACGGCGCCACGAGCCGCTCTTCGATCAGCTCGTTATCACTGCGACGCCCGACTACCGAGACAGGAAAGCCATTGGCGCCGAAAAAATTAGCTAGAATTTCCCAATTTCCAAAATGCGCGGTAAAAAATAAAATCCCGTGCGGATTATCACCTTTTAGCTCTCGGACGCGCTCTAGCGCCTGCTCGCCGTTTGAAATCAGATCATCAAATTTTAGTCTGCCATTGTAAAATAAAAGCGTGTCGGTAAGCGTTCTAGCGATACTGCGAAAATTCTCGATCGCAAGAGAGTGAAGCTCACTTTCGCTTTTTTGCGGATAGGCGGCGCGAAGGTTATCCTGCGCGACTTTAACGCGCCTACTAAGCTTCCACGATGCAAAAAGTGCGAGCTTATCGAAAAATGCGAATATGAAGCTTTTCGGCGCGAATTTTGCAAATTTTATCAGACCCAGCGCCAAAAAATATTGGATTTTTTCCTTCATAAAGACCTCATTTTAAATGCGAGATTATATTGAATTTTGGCTAATTAGTAGCTAAAACGCTATTTGCCGAGGCAAAAATTGCTAAACATTTCGTCTAGAATTTCATCTCGCTCAAATGGACGCGAAATACGTGCAATCGCCTCAATCGCGCGATTTATCTCAAATGCAAAAAGCTCAAGCTCGCCGCAAGCTAGACGCTCGCTCGCATTTTTAAGAGCTGCAAGCGCGCTCTCGCAAGATAGAATTTGCCGCTCATTGCTTAGCATTAGTCCGTCGAAATTTTGAGAATCTAAATAGCTCTCAAGCGCGGTTAAAATTTTATCCACACCCTCGTTTGCAGAAATTTCAAGTGGCGTAAAAATGGAATTTGCTTGGGTAGTTTGCCTAGCGGAATTTTTTGCAGAGCTACTAGGCGCGATGGAATTTGCAGAATTTTGTTTGGAATCATCCTGCGTGAAATTCTCCGCAGCACAGCTTGCAGTAACGCGCTCGGTATTGGGCGACGCTAGTCCCGCTTTTGCGGCGAAATTCTGTTCCTTTGGATTTATGGAATTCGCAAGGGCTATTTGGCTTGTAGGCGCGGAATTTGTGGAAGTAAAATTTTGCGCGCTTAAGTCATGTTTTAAATTTTTAGCTTTTAAATTCTGCGCGCAGGAATTTAAAAAAACATCGCAGGTCCGACTTTGCTTTAAATTTTCGGCTGTGAAATTCTCTGATATGGGATTTTCGGCTGCGAAATTTTTTTCAGAAAAAGCCTCTAAATCCTCGCCAAGATCCTCCGCGCTAGGATGAAATTTACGCGACAAGTCACATTTATTTAAAACGTAGATGATTTTTTTGTCTTTTTGTTCGCGCAATATTTTTAGGATCTGCGCGTCCTCGGCGTCCCATTCGCGACTTGCGTCAAACACTGCCAAAATCACGTCTGCCTCGCTTGCAGCGCGAAGCGAATATGAAATGCCGATACTTTCGAGCTTTGAGCCGCCGTGTCTGATACCTGCAGTATCGACTATACGGATTAGATGAGTGCCTATCTGCAGGCTTTCTTCGATGAGATCGCGCGTAGTGCCCGCTTCGTCGCTCACGATAGCGCGACTAAAGCTCAGCATAGAATTTAAAATGCTTGATTTACCGACATTGGGCTTACCCACAATCGCTACTTTAAAGCCCTCGATCAGTCCCTTGCGGCTGCGGCTGATGCGAGTGATTTTTTCTAGCGAAGCGATATTTTGGCTAAGCATTTCTTGCGAGTTTTGCAGCACATCAGAAGGCAGATCGTCCTCCGCGTAGTCGATGCAAACCTCGACAAAAGCTAGCGTCTTAACCAGAGCTGCGCGCAGATTTGCGACGAAGTCTGCCAGCTCACCCCGCAGGCTACGCGCTAAAGCTTTAGCCGCACTTTGTGAGCGAGAATTTATAAGATCGCTTATGGCTTCGGCTTTACTAAGATCCATTTTACCGTTTAAAAACGCTCGCTTACTAAACTCGCCCGGATTTGCTATGCGCGCACCCAGAGCCAGCACGGCATCTAACGCCAAGGATGAAGCCGTAAAGCCGCCGTGGGTCTGCACTTCTACGACATCCTCACCGGTAAAGCTATGCGGAGCTTTAAAATATATCAAAATCGCCTCGCCAAACGCTTCGCCGCTCGTATCAAAAAGATTCACAAGCGTGGCATAGCGAGGGCACAAAGAGCTGCGATGTGAAAGGCTTAGAGCGATAGATAGCGCTTCCTCGCCTGAAATTCTAACTATGCAAATTCCGCCGATGCCGTGAGCCGTAGCGATAGCGGCGATAGTCTCGCTCACGATTAGCTTTTTTCGTCTACGATGACGATTTTGCCGCTACGCGTGGATTTGATACCCACGAAACGATCCGGATATGCTTGTTTTAGCTTGTCGGCTACGATTTTGATAAATGCGCCATCAAAAGCCTTCGTGACGATACGCTCATTTCCAGAGCGCTCCACGAGCGCATTTACATAAGAATCGATAAATCGTTCTTGATTTTGTAAAAATTCCGCGATTTCAAAAACCACAGCAAGATCATATCTAATGCTGATCCAGTTATAAATCATATACGAAAGTGCCTTGTAGCGGTGTCCTTCTTTGCCTATCAAAAGCGCGCTATCCTCGCCTTGCAGCTTGATATAGACGGTATTTTCGTCGATTTTACTAACATCGCTAACTTCGATATTAAACTCGCTTGATCTAAAAAGTGCAGATAGCTTTTCTTTGATATCGGATAAAATTTCATCCGTCACAACGCCCTTTTGCTTTTCTTTGCGATGTTTAGAATGCGTGGTGCGAGGACTTTGAGACTCTGATTTGTCGTCCTGCCTTCTCTCTGCTTTGCCGACTTTATTTTGCGGAGCGTTAAGTTCCGGATTTTCGCTAAATTTCTCCCCTTCCAAAACCGCTTCTATTACGGCATTTTTCTTAAAAAAGCCCAAAAATCCGCCGCTTGGATGCTGTAGCACGCGCACGTTAAGCTGCGTTACCGAGCATCCCAGCTCAGCTGCTGCTTTATTATATGCGTCTTTTAAATTTTCTGCTTCAATTATCATGACTTTTTCTCCGCTATTTGAGCTTGTTTATGCCTAGCAAAGGCTTTATTAATGACGTATTGCTGGATAATGGAGCAGAAATTATTTACCGTCCAGTATAACGTAAGACCCGCCGGGAACATTACGAAAAATACCGTAAAAATGAGTGGCAAGAATTTCATCATCTTCTCTTGCATCGGATCGGTAAACGTAGTCGGCGTGATTTTTTGCTGCAAAAACATCAAAATTCCCATCGTAATCGGCAGGATGTAATATGGATCTTTAAGCGACAGATCGTGTATCCACAGCGCCCACTCCGCACCCTTTAGCTCGATCGCATTAAGCAGCACGCGGTAGATCGCGAAAAATACTGGAATCTGAAGCAGGATCGGCAAGCAGCCGCCCATCGGATTGGCACCGTTTTTCTTATACAGATCCATCATATGCATCTGCAGCTTTTGCTTATCGTCCTTATATTTTTCCTGAAGCTCCTTCATCTTAGGCGCCAGATCTTTTAGCTTATTCATCGATAGCATTCCCTTGTAACTTAGCGGGAATAAGATTAGGCGGATGATGAGCGTAAGCACTACGATCGACCAACCCCAGTTACCGATATAGCCGTGCAACCAGTTTAGAAATTTAAACATCGGGCGGGCGATGAAGGTAAACCAGCCGTATTCGATAATGTGCGTAAGAGCAGGATTTATCGAGCTTAGCGTCGCGTGATCTTTCGCGCCGATATAGCCTGTAAGACTAAGATCGCCGTCCGAGCTTATGAAAACCTGCGAAATTTTATCTGCGTCAGTCACGGTCACATTCAAGCTTTCTCCGTAAAATAGCGTCGTATAATAACGATCCGAGCTCGCAGCAATATTTGCGCCACTTATTCGCTCGTTTTTATCCACGTCGCCATCTTTAAAAATTTCTACGCTTTCGTTTATAGCCTGCGAGCCCGTAAAAAATGAAGCGATTTTATCTGAAATTCCAGCGTCGCCCGGTTTTCCTACAATGACGCCGTGAACCGTATAGCTATCTACTTCTACGTTCGGACGCGAGCCAGGGCTGATGAAATAACGCGCATTGCCGCTTAACTTTAGATCCAATTTATAACTACCATTTGGATAAAAGGTAAGAATTTTATTTATGCTAACGGCGCCCAAACTTTGACTTAACGTAACGCTAGCCTCTCCATTTCGTGCGTCAAGCTCGTTAGATGAGGCGCTGTAAGGAGTATCGAAAGCCATCGCATTCAACGCCGCGTCCTCGAAGCGCATCTCAAGCGGTTTAGAATGTGATTTAGGATCGATCAAATTTATCGCATCGCCGTTTTCGTCACGGAATTTAGCATCGTTTAGTATATACGAGCTTATGCGACCGAGCCCGTCGATCGTAAAATTTGCTTCTTTTCCGACTACGCGTACTAACGGTGCAGAGATGGAATTTGAGGTATTTAAATTTGCTCCCTGCGCGCTCACGCCAGCGGCAGTAGTTTGCGGAGCGGACTTGGCGGCATTTTTTTGAGCGATTTGCGCCGCGGTTGCATTTGCCTCCATTGCGGCGCGAATTTTTGATAAATAAAAATGATCGTAAGCTACAAAAAATATGAGCGCAGTTGCTATTGCGATAGCAAGGCGCTTTGATTGAGGAAGTTTATCTAGCACTATTTTCTCCTAGTCGTATGACGTAATATCTATTTTTTTTATATGGTATAAACCAAAGCTTAAATTTCTCCGCGCGTGCGTTAAAGCCGCCTTCGCAGGCTTTTGAAAATACGCAAAATTTGAAATTTCGCGCGATTATCGGATAATCTATGCCACCGCTAAAGAGCGGATTGCACCTTAAAATTCTAGCCGCTACAGCGCAGAGCGCGCCAAAGACGCCGTTAAACTTAAACTCATAAAGCGCGTATTCCGAACAGCTCGGATAATAACGGCAACAGCGCGGTAGCAAAGGCGAAATAAATTTTCGATAAAACCCGATCACAGCTATAAAAAATCTCTTCATTTTACTGCGCCGATCTTTTTAAACGCCCATTTTAAATTTCGCTCAATGTCTTCAAAGCTCATATCTATGATCTGCTTTTTTGCGATTAATATAAAAATTCCGCTAACAATGGCGTCTTTTTGATTATAAAACGCTGCGCGCAAACGCCTTTTGGCGCGGTTTCGCGTGACCGAATTGCCTATTTTTTTGCTGGCGACCGCGCTAAATCTGCGTTGCTCGCTCGCCAAAAAATACACAACAGCGCATTCGCAATGCCACTTCGCCGCACTTTTATAAACCTCCGAAAAAACCCTGCTATCGCTTATTGCAGCAAATTCGCCTACGCAGCCAATCTTCTTCTGCCTTTAGCGCGTCTTGCGCTTAAAACTCTGCGGCCGTTTTTTGTTTTCATGCGGACGCGAAAGCCGTGAGTGCGCTTTTTAGGGGTATTGTGAGGTTGGTACGTTCTTTTCATAACTGTTCCTTTAAGAAAATGTAAAGCGGAGATTTTATAGAAACTTTACTTAAAAACCGATAAACAAAAGCAGCCCTAGCGCCGATAAGCGTCGCCTTGCAGCTTTTTACGGCGCAATTTTAAGTCCTTCTCATTTTTATTGTTTCGCTCCTTGATGTCTTGCATCGGCTGTTTTTTCATCGAAAAATCATCGTGGTCGCCTACGCCTTTTGATTCACGTTGCAAATTATTTTGCAGGCTTTGCCTATCTAGTTCATTTTTTTGACGATTTAGCAGAATTTCACTATGGTTTTTCTCAAATTCTGATTGTTTATCGTTCGCAACGTAAGCGCTGGCACCAAAGCTTACTGAGTCATCTTGCGCGCTTAGTGCCGTGGAATCAGCAAATATTGCGCCGCAAAGCAGCCAAAATATCAAAGCCTTTTTCATTTGCGTTTAAATTTGCCTGCCATTGCGCGATAGATCGCTGCCTCGTTTTGAAGCGTCAAATATCTTTGATTTAGCTCGTTTATCTTGGCATTTACGGCGTCGGTGCGGGCTTCTAGCATATCCTTCAGCTCACTTGAGCCAGCTTCGTATTTCGCGGCGTAAAGATCGGCAATGCGCGCCTTTTCATCGTAAGCAGCGCTTAAATTTTTAAGGCTAGCCAGATTGATCTGGTAAATTCTATATAAATTTAGCACCTCATTCGTAGCGTTAGAGAGCGTCTGTTCGTAATTTACGACGTTTTTGCGAAAAGCGATCTCCGAAATTTTAAGGCGGTTTTCAACCCTCGCATAATCCAAAAACGGCAAACTTATGCTTACGTTGCCACTTAAAAAATTTAGCTTGAAGCTATCGTTAGCGCTCACGCCTTGCCCGTTAGTAAGCCCTGCACCTAAATTTACGCTAGGAAAGAAATTTAACTTAGCGGTCTGTTCATCATAAAAACTGGAATTTAGCCTAGCGATCGCAGCTCTAATATCTGGGCGGTTAGCAAGCGCCGTGTAAGGCACATTTAGATCAACGCCTTGGAATTCTATGGAATTTATCGAATCGGTGTTATCATCAAATTGCAAGCTGGAGGAGATGAGATTTCTCATATATTTATGATTATCCTCGATATTTTTTTGAATGCTTAAGACCTTGTTTTCAAGCCCTAGGATAGAATTTTGAATCTGCCTGTAATCAAGCTGCTCGGACTTGCCGTAGTCGTATTTTGCCTTGATTATTTTTTCGATCTCTCGGTAATCGCTTAAATTCTGTTTTGTCCATTTTAGTGAATCGTTTAGATAAAGCATCTCGAAGTAGCCGCTGACTACGGAATTTATAAGAGTCAGGCGAGTATTTTCAAGGTCAAACTCGCTGGCTTTAGCGTTCCAGCCCTCGGCATTTACCGCCGAGCGGATCTTGCCGAAAAGATCAAGCTCATAGCTTACGTTAAAACCAGAGCTATAGGTTTTGTTCCAATTCGAGCCGGTGCTTATGTCGCGATTAGCGCCCGCACTCCACGAGCTGCTTAGCGTAGGAAAAAGATCAGCCCTGCTTAGCCCTAAATTTGCATAAGCACTCTCAACGTTTAAAGCCGCTGTTTTTAGATCATAGTTATTCGCAAGAGCTTGATCTACAAGCTTATTTAGGTATGATTCGCCATATTTTTTATACCACAGCGTATCGATTTCATAGCTTGCATTTTCGTCCTTGAAATGCTCTACAGGTTTAAATTCGACCTCACTTTGATTTGAGGCACAACCGCCGATAAAAACAGCTAAAACGCCGCTTAAAATTACTTTGGAATTTATCATTTTCTCTCCTTGTTTATTCTTGTGCTAAAGCATCTATCGGATTTAATCTGCTGGCGTTTCTTGCCGGCAAATAGCCGAAAACTATACCGATCGCAGACGACGCCGCAAAGGCAATCACGAAAGGCGCAGTAGTAAATTTCATCGCAAAATCCGGGCTTATGGTATTAAACGCAAATCCAAGCGCCAAAGCGATTAAAATTCCTAAAGCTCCGCCGAGCGAGCAAAGCAAGATCGCCTCTATCAAAAACTGCTGCAAAATGTTGGATTGCTTCGCGCCGATCGCCATTCTGATGCCGATTTCGCGCGTGCGCTCGGTAACGCTTACGAGCATGATATTCATCACGCCGATGCCGCCCACGACGAGTGAGATCACCGCGATTGATGAGATCAGAATCGTCATCGTGCCGGTAGTGCTTTGTATTGTTTGTTTGATAGTATCTGCGTTCATCGTATGAAAATCCCGCGAACCGTGTCTTTGGATAAGTAGCTGAGTTAGGCTCTCTTCGGCCACTTGAGTATTGACATCGTCTTTGATTTTGATGGTGATAGAGCTGATTTTTCGATTGCCCGTAATTTTATTCATCACAGTTGAATACGGCGCGTAAATTCTTAAATTTTCGTTGCTTCCGAAGGCGTTTTTATCCTTGCCCGAAACTCCTATAATCTTAAGTGGCTTACCCGAAAATAAAATCGTCTTGCCGATCGGATCTGAATTTTTAAAAAATGTTTTTTTAGTGTTTGGATCGATAATCGCGACGGAGGCAGAATTTTTAATATCGTCGTCGCTAAAATTTCTACCATCTTCTATATCTATGCCATTAACCGCCAAAGAATTCACGCCGCCGCCGCGCAGTTGAGCCTTGGAGCTTAAATTAGCATATGTTGCCGTACCGCTTGCAGAAGCATTTGGTGTGGCATAATCGACGTAGGGCTGGCGCGCCAAAACTTTAGAATCGCTTATCGTAAGGGTGCTCACGAAGCCCGCACGCACATCGCCGAAATTTTTACCAGGAAAGATATCGATCGTATTGGTGCCAATTTTACGGATCTCGGATAAAATTTTCTCCTCCGAACCCTTACCGAGAGCTACTACGCAGATAACAGACGCAATGCCGATGATGATGCCTAACATCGTCAAAATCGATCTTAGTTTATGCGAAAATATCGCGCTAATGGACATTTTAAAGCTCTCGATGACCTGATCTTTGCAAAATACAAAGGAATTTTTCGTTTTAATCTCCTCTTTTTTGCGCTCAAAAATCCGCTCGGCCTTTCTTTTATCGCTTAAAATTTTACCGTCTTTGATCTCGATGATACGATCCGCAAATTCCGCAATATGCGCGTCATGCGTAACTATGATGATGGTGTGGCCCTCTTTGTGTAGCGCCGTTAAAATTTGCATCACCGTCTCGCCGCTTTTGCTATCAAGCGCGCCGGTAGGCTCGTCTGCCAAAATCACTTCGCCGCCGTTTATTAGAGCGCGGGCAATACTTACGCGCTGCTGCTGTCCGCCGCTAAGCTTGCTCGGTAAATTTTTAGTGCGATCGCCAAGCTCCAGCTTATCCAAAAGCTCCACCGCCCGTTTCGTCCGTTCGCTCGCCCCTACGCCTGCATACACCGCAGGCAGCGAGACATTTGCGGTCGCGTCCATCGTAGCGATGAGATTGTATTTTTGAAAAACAAAGCCAAATTTTTTACTTCTAAGCGCCGCAAGCTCGTCGCCGCTTAAATTCGCAGTCTCGCGACCTTCGATCTTATAGCTTCCGCTGCTTGGCGTATCGATGCAGCCGATTATATTCATCAGCGTCGATTTTCCGCTTCCGGATTGCCCGATTATCGATATAAACTCGCCCGCTTCGATATTTAAGCTTACGTCCTTTAGTACGTGGATTTCGTTATCGCCGAGAATGAATTTTTTGTTTATATCTTTAAGCTCTAGCATTTTCACACCATAAAATTTTAACTAAAACACCATCGGAGGCCCGTCCATATTTAACGGCGCGGCTTTTCCGTCGGCGATAAGCACCTCATCTTTTTCATCCAAACCGCTTAAAATTTCAGTATTCAGATCGTCGCTGACGCCCGTTTTTACGTATCGCTGCTCGGGCTCTTTGCCGTTAAGTACCGTGACGTAATCACCTCCCCCGTCGCGCTTAATGACGGAGGTAGGCAGGTAACTCGTATTGTTCGCTTCGCTTACGATTATGTTGTTTTCGGTCGTCATTCCGATCTTTAAAAAATCGTTTTCGTTATCCACGAGCATCTTTGCGTAAAAATAGATCGCGCTATCACTGCTGCTCGAAGAATAGGACGAACCGCTAGAGGTTTTATCGTAAGTCCCGTCGCTAAGCGTGGTAAGACCTGGATCGATCTTGTAAATTTTAGCCTTTTTGATATTATCCAGATCCGATAGTATGGAGTATTCTACGTCCATTCCGACCTTTACTTTGGATATATCGCCCTCTGCGATCTGCATCTTGATCTCCATCTTGCTTAGATCGGCGATCTTTACGATCGTAGGCGTAGTTTGGTTGGAATTTACCGTTTTGCCCTCCTCTACCGGCATCGAAACGATCGTACCGCTTATCGGAGCCGTGATCTTGGTGTAGCCGAAATTTGTCTCCGCCGTGCTTAGCTGAAGTTTGGTCTGCTCGATCTGCGCCTCGATCTGCTTCTGCTCGGCTTCCTTTAAAGCGGCGCTATTTCTGGCGTTTTCCACAGCCTCCTTGGAGGCGGCGTTTCTTTTATACAGCTCAAGCTCGCGGTTATACTGCGTTTTAGCGTTTGCCGCGGCGATCTTTGCCGAAGCTAAATTTGCTTCGTGGATTAGAAGCTGTGCCTTTTGCTGCGCGATCTCGTTTTCTTGAGTAACCGAATCGATCTGCGCTATCATATCGCCCTTTTGAACCTTATCGCCAACTTTGACGTAGAGCTTTTTGATCTGACCGCTTACCTGCGCGCCCACGTCGACCAAATCCCTGGCATAAACCTCGCCCGCAGCCGTCACCGTGCCTCTGATGCTGCCCTTCTCAAGCCTTGTGGTAAGGGCCTTCGGCGCTTCTTCTTGCTTAAAAAATTTGCCGTATAAGAAATATATCGCAATGACTATGAGCAGGGTAAAGGCGATAAATTTCAAGGTTTTTTTCATTTAGCCAACTTCAAATAAAATAAGGGCTAATTCTAATGTAAAAATATAAAATTTTAGTTAAATACTAAATTCTTTGCTCGCGCAGGGCGTAAAATTTCATAATCTTTTTATGCAAAATTAGTGAAACATAAATCAGCGCTGAGCCCGCAAGTAGGCGCGCCAGATCGGCATCCTTTTGCCAAAATACCAAATTTACGATGATCGCTGCGGGGATGAGCGCATTATTCATAATCGCAAGCACGCCGCTATCGACTTCGCACGCGCCTTTATTCCATAAAAAATACCCCAAAGCGCTAGCTACCGTACCCAGATACACGATCACTGCGCCTTGCGAGAAGCTGGGATTAAATTTAGAAAAATCTCCGAGCACGATCGCGGCAATCGCCGTAATCGCGGTAGCTCCGACAAAAAAGTAGCCGAAAAGCTCCTTCTGCTCGCTAAAGCCGTGGCGCTCAAGCATAAATTTATACGCGCTCTGTCCGAGCCCGAAGCATAAATTTGCGCCTTGCACGAGCAAGAAACCCGTCAAAAACTCGGAATTTATCGCGCCGAATTTGATCACCAAAGCCCCGAGCACCGCGACAGCGACGCTGAAAAGATATAGCGCGCGAAATCTAAGCTTAAGCGCATCGTAAAGCAGCGTCACATAAAACGGAGTAAATATCGTAAAAAGCGCCACTTCATAGACCTTCAAATACGCAAAGCTGCGGTAGTAGAAGATATACATCACGCCGATCTGCACGGCGCCCACGGCGCAAATTTTAAGCGCCAAGGCTAGATTTACGCCACGAAATTTCATAAACGGCAAAAAGCAAATTAGCGCCAACGATACGCGCGAAAACGCCAAATACGCGCTGTCTATGCCGCGCAAAAACTCGCCTATCAGCGAGAAACTAAATGCCCAAATACAAGTAACCAAAATCAGTTTTTTCAAAACGTCCGCCTAAGCTTTAAAATTTAGGCGGAATTTTATAAAATTTTAGTTGAATTTGGGATTTAAATTTCGCCCGCGCGGCATAAATTTAGGTTTTTATTTATTTTAAATGTGTTAAAATTATCCGATTTTTGAAATTTAAGGGTAAAAATGAACGACGTTTCGGTTATAGTTCTTGCCGCAGGGCTGGGCACTCGGATGAAGTCGCAAAAAGCCAAGGTTCTTTTCGAGCTTTGCGGCGAGCCGATGATAATCCACATCTTAAAGAAAGCTTACGAAATTTCAAACGACGTGAGCGTGATTTTACACTATCAATTCGACGAGGTTAAAAGCGCGGTTCTAGCGCAGTTCCCAAACGCTAAAATTTACAAACAAGATCACGAGCGCTTTCCAGGCACTGCGGGCGGGCTAAAAGAGGTCGAAATCCGCGGAGCCAAAACGCTCATAATCTGCGGCGATATGCCTTTGGTAAAAAGCGCCGAGCTTCGCAAACTCTGCGAGGGGGACGCGGAGGTAAATTTAAGCGTTTTTAGCGCGCGCGATCCATTCGGATACGGCCGCGTAATCACCCGCGGCGGCGAAATTTTAAAGATCGTCGAGCAGAAGGACGCAAGCGAAGAAGAAAAAGCGGTAAAAGACGCAAACGCCGGCTGCTACTGCTTCAAAAGCGAGGCATTGAAACAGATTCTGCCGCAGATCAAACCAGATAACGCGCAAAAAGAATACTACCTCACCGACGCGATCAAAATCGCCAAAGATATGGGCTTAAAATGCGCCGCCGTGTGGGTGGACGAGCAAAATTTCATGGGCATAAACGATAAGTTCGCCCTCAGCATCGCCGAAAATTTAATGCAAAACGAGATCAAAGAAAATTTGATGAAGCAAGGCGTTTTGATGCGCCTACCGCAAAGCATCTACATCGACAGCAGAGCAAAATTTATCGGCGAGTGCGAGCTGCAAGAAAACGTAAGCATCATAGGTCCTTGCGTGATCGAAAGCTCGCTCATCAAAAGCGGCTGCGTCATCGAAGATAGCGTCGTAAAAAACTCAGACATCGGTCCGATGGCACATCTGCGTCCAAAATGCGAAGTTATAGGCACCCATATCGGAAATTTCGTCGAGCTTAAAAACGCGAAAGTAAACAAAATCAAGGCGGGGCATTTAAGCTATCTTGGGGATTGCGAGATCGATGAGGGCAGCAATATCGGCTGCGGCACGATTACGTGCAACTACGACGGCAAGAAAAAATACAAAACGATAATCGGCAAAAACGTCTTTATCGGCTCAGACACGCAGCTTGTAGCGCCCGTGCGGGTGGCCGACGACGTTATAATCGCCGCGGGCACGACGGTTACGAGCGATGTTCCGAGCGGCGCGCTGGCGATCAGCCGAAGCAAACAAATCAACAAAGATGGGTTTTTCCATAAATTTTTTAGGAGCGAAGATGAGTAAGAAAAAGGTTTTACTGGCGGTTTGCGGGAGTATCAGTTTTTACAAAGCGTTTGAAATTTTATCCGCTCTGAAAAAGTCGAATTTCGACGTCTATGTCGCGCTTAGCGACGGCGTGCAGGAGTTTGTCAGCTACAAGGCATTCGAGGCGCTGTGCGATCACCCGGTGCTTTGCAAAGCCAACGAAAACTGGCAAGCGGGCATCAACCACATCGCTTACTCCAAGGTGGATTTGGTTTTGATCGCGCCTGCGACGGCAAATACGATAAACAAGCTCGCGTGGGGCGTCTGCGACAATGTATTTTTAGAGGTGCTAAACGCGGCTTTCGCCCATGCCAAGGTAGTCATCGCGCCCGCTGCGAACCCCGCGCTGCTTGAAAATAACATCACGAAAAACTGCATCGATATGCTAAAAGCAAGCGTCAATGCGTATTTTGTGGATCCGATAGAAAAAACCCTAGCTTGCGGCGATACCGGCAAGGGCGGGCTAGCGAGCACCGAGGCGATTATGCAAACGCTAAAGCGCGCGCTTTACAACGATAAATTTTGGGAGGATAAAACCGTCATCATCACCGGAGGCGCGACGATCGAAAAGATCGACAGCGTGCGCGGCATTACGAATTTCTCCAGCGGCAAAACCTCCAAAGCGATTGCCGACGCGCTGTTTTACCTAGGCGCGGACGTGACGCTGATCTCTAGCAACGAATATGAAAATTTACCGTACAAGCTCGTTAAATTTGAAAGCACTATCGGGCTAAAATCGGCGCTTGACAGCACAAAATTCCCCGACGGCGCGTATTTGATAATGGCCGCCGCGGTAAGCGACTACTCACCGAAGGTGCGCTATAAAGATAAGGTAAAAAAAGCCGAGATCGGCGAAATTTGGAATTTACGCCTGGGCGAAAACGAGGATATCTTAAGCTCCGTGCGCGGAAATATCAAAAAAGTGGGCTTCAAACTCGAAACTGACCGCGAAAACGCCGTCGGCGAGGCAAAACGCATGCTCAATGAAAAGCACCTTGACGCCGTCTGCCTAAACGTGCTGGACGACATCATCAAGCTCGGCGGCGACGTCCTTAAGGTCACTTTCATCACGAAAAACGATCAGGTCGTAATCGACACCGCGCCGAAGGACGAAGTCGCCCTAAAAATCGCGGCTGAGCTGAAAAAAATCTGATCCGTGAATAGCCTAAATCATCTCGCTCTTGTGATGGACGGCAACGGGCGCTGGGCGAAAAAGCGCGGTTTGCTGCGCACCGGCGGGCACGAAGCGGGCGCGGAGGTTGTGGAGCAGATCTGCGAGTTTTGCATCGACGAAGGTATCGCAAACCTCACACTCTACGCCTTTAGCACCGAAAATTGGAAGCGCCCGAAAAGCGAAGTGGAATTTTTGATGAAACTGCTGCAAAAATTCCTAATCTCTCGCCGCGAAAAATTTATCCAAAACGGGATAAAATTCTATCCGATCGGCGACATATCGGCTTTTGAGGGCGATCTGCGAAGCGAGATCGAATATCTTTCAAATTTAACTCAAAACGGGCGAGCGCTAAATTTTAACCTAGCGATCAACTACGGCTCGCGCGACGAGATCACCAGGGCGTGCGAGCGGCTACTTGCAAGCGGCGAGCAACTAAGCGAAGCGGGCATCGGCGCGCATCTGGATACCGCGCACAGCGGCGACGTGGATCTGCTGGTGCGCACGGGCGGCGAGCAGCGGCTGTCGAATTTCTTGCTCTGGCAGGCGAGCTACGCCGAGCTTGCGTTTACGCCGACGCTGTGGCCCGATTTCACGCGCGAGGAGCTTGCGCGCATAGTGGATGATTTCCGCCGCAAACAACGCCGCTTCGGCGGTCTTTAAGCTGCGGCGCGGTCGCTCTGTCGGTCGCTTTAAATTTTAAAATTTTAGTTTGCAAGAACCGCCTGCGACGCAGTAAATTTTAAAATTTAATCTGCTGGCGCTCGCGATACCATGAAATTTTAAAATTTCAGGATTTTAATTTACGGCGCCATAAAATTTAAAATTTTAATACGTAGGCGCGCGGCGCCGTGAAATTTCAAAATTTTAGAATTTTAAATTTCGCCCTTTTAAATTTAAAGCTCTAGTGCGAGCCGTGTTGCGCGGCGCGGTAAATTTACGCGGCGCGAAATTTTAAAATCACGCCGCCGTTCGCGCAAAGACCGAAAGGGGGGCTATGAGCTACTACATACAGTGTGGTTGCGGCAAAAAGCTTACGAAAAAGCCGATGAAATCTATAAGATGCCCAAGATGCGGCAGCGTGTATAAAAAACCAAAGAAATTTATACTCGC
>NZ_CALKTS010000280.1 GCF_937997595.1 uncultured Campylobacter sp.
CTATTATGCTTAAAGCGAAAGGATAAATCCGCTAAAATGCCTATAAATGGAGCAATATGAGAGTATTAAAATTTATTTTTATAATAGCGGCGTCTATTTTGTTTTGTTATGTGGCGGAGGAGCTTATAAATTATTTGATAATTAAGCCGCGCATTCCTATGGAATTTACCGATATAAATTTAACTAAAGCCGGCAATAAAGCGGAATTATATATAAATAACAAAGATGATAAAATTTGTAGATATTTTACTTTGGATTTTGTCTCATACGATTACGATAGAGATATGAAGCTCTTGGATGATGAGTTCGCAAATACGTATATAGGAGGGGAATACGACGTGAACGAAACGCTGCTGCGCGGTACCAAAATACCGCTAAGTCTAAAGATATACAAAATAGATAATGAGCCGAATAAATTTGGACGCGGAAAGGAGTATTTTTATTATAAGTTAAAACCCGTGTTTGCAGAGGTGAGGAATTTACGCCCCGCGTATATGCAAACGAGTATTTATAGGGGCGAGAAACACTATGATGCATATAGTGCGACGATCGCCTGCACGCCCTTACAAAAAGGTATGTATAAGGTAGAACTAGAGAATTTACAAGATTTGCCTATTTTTTCGAATGTAAAAATTTATTTTACTACGAAAGATAGCGGTCTTAAATATTAACAAGGAGAATAAAATGACCTATAGATTAACCATAAAGATTGCAGAGAAAGGAACTATTTATATTCCGCAGGATCCGAACTACGAGAGACCTCATGGCTCATTGGCAGGTCATATGTGGTACTCTATTTCAGATGGAAGTACTGAAAAATCATATGGGTATGCACCTGGAGGGGTAACTGAATGGGATAATAATGGCTACCAAAGCACGTATTATACGGGTACCATCATTATTAATAAAACCCAATATGATATTTTAAAAAATTTTGGTCAAAAACATATTGCGATAGAATATGGTTTTGGAGATAATGATTATAACGTATTGTCTAATAGTTGTATAGATTTCGTATGGAAAGCATTAAATTTAGCGGATTTAAATCCTATTGATTTCCAAGGCAATTTAATTCCTACAGCCAATATGATGAATGTAGATAGGTCGTTATATAGATTTTTATTTAAAACAATAGATGGGTGGAAATATGATTTTCTAGAAAAAGATTATAACGTATTGTATGGAAGTAATTATGACGACGATGATCTACAGAGTAAAAATAATACTGATGTGGTTTATGGCGGAGACGGAAAAGATACCATTATAGGTAATAATTTAAATCAATACTTATATGGTAATGAAGGTAATGATACTATACAAGCGGTAGGTGGTAAAAAGAATTTTTTATATGGAGGGAATGGTGATGATATATTAGTAGGTGGAAATAATAGTATTGATGTTTTCGATGGCGGTAACGGCTATGATATATATCATGCGGATGAAAACGACACGATAAATGATTCCGATGGCAGCGGCAAAGTATATCTGGGTGAGACTAAACTGAAAGGCGGAAGGTTTATAAAAGAGCAATCGCATGGAAATATCGAAATTTATAAAAGCAATGACGATTCTATAACTTATGAATACAATACTTCCACAAAAGTATTAAACGCAAACGGCCTAAAGATAAACGATTTCGACAATAACGAGCTTGAGATAAATTTGCAAAAAGAGCAGTCGAATGAATTCGCCATACTTAGCGATACTACGGGCTCGATGGGCGGGGCGATAAGCTCGGTAAAATCTCAAGCAAAAGAGATCATAAAAACCGCCTTTGCTAGAGATACAAATACCAAGGTAGGAGTATTTGGCTATAACGATCCGGGCGTTCAAACTTTTACCAATCTCACGAATGATCAAAACGCGATAATGTCTGCTATAAACTCACTTTACGCAGATGGCGGAGGCGATACGCCGGAGATGACTTGGCATGGGATTTATAATGCCGCAAATTCAAATTGGAGCGAATACTCCGTAAAAAGAATTTTCGTTTTCGGCGATGCTCCCGCGAAGGACAATGAGTTCAAATCTAAAGCAATGGCGGCGCTTTTGCCCAATAAACCAAGAGCGGCAGCAAGAAGTTTAAGTGCAGCAAACGCGCTTTATGGCAATAATCACAGTGATTTAAATAATATTCAGGTCTTTACGATTCAAACGGGCGGTGGTGAAGATGTGGCGGCGGAATTTAAAGAATTAGCCGAATCCACCGGCGGCGGCTATGTAAATATGACAAACTCGGGCTATACATCCGTGGCGGATGCTCTTTTTGACGCTATGAATACAGGTACTTCCAAAAATGAAACCATTGTCGGCAATGAGAAAAACAATATCATAAACGGCAAGGGCGGGGATGATGTATTAGAAGGAAGAGAAGGAAGCGATACCTATGTTTTTGAAGAAAATTTCGGTAAAGATACGATAATAGAAACCAACAAGGAAAATAAAGATAAAAATATCATAGATATGTCCGCTTTCAGTTTAAAAGATGTCGTTTTTAGGCAAAATAAAAATGATATCGTCGTAAATAGGTCAAAATTTGACGCGGTCACTATAAGAGATTTTTATTTAGAGGAAGAGAAGATATCGCAGATCAAATTTAAAGATGTAACGTTGGGCTATGAAGAGATCAAAGAGATAACTGCGCTTCAAAGCAACAAAGAGGTCGTTAAATTTGCAAATAAAGGCGAGAATAAGCTAAAAGCTTTACTGAAAAAGGTATTTTTCAAAGCTGATGATGAAACCGCTACGACGATAAAGGGCGGTATAAGAAGCGATGCGCTAGTGGGATCAAATTTGAACGATAAAATTTACGGCAATCTTGGGCATGACACACTCATCGGCGGAAAGGGCGATGATTATTTAGACGGCGGCTTGGGTAACGATAAATACGTATTTCGCAAGGGAGACGGCAAAGATACTATTAAAGATTGTGGCGGAAAAGATACTTTGATATTAAAAGATATAAATCAAAACGAGCTTAAATTATCTAAAGATAAAAACGATTTGATTTTGAAATTTAAAGAAGGAAGCGATCAGATCACGATAAAGGATCATTTCAAGCGAAGCTTAGGATACAATCACAGGCTTGAAAATATTAAATTTGCGGACGGCGCGCAGATGAATTACAAACAGATCGAAGATATTGTTTGTGCGGGCGAATACACCGGTGGGCTTAAACAAGCAAGTTCCTTGAAAAACGATTATTTTGTGCCGCAAGATACAGTAAATAAAATTATCGAGCAGTTAAATTCGTACGCCGATAATTCGCAAGCACTAGAATTTATGTCAAATAATACGCAAAAAGATAATATTCAAATTTATATGAGCTAGCTTATTTATATAGTGTGAATGGTTATGACAAACGAGTATAAATTTGGGCAAATTCAGCGAGATTAATATTCTCGCTGAATTTATATTTTATAATCCTCATTTAGTAGAATTTATACGCTATAGATTTAGCTTGCCGTTTTTCAATATACAGCGCCTACCACTCATTTCTTTCCGTTCGCACGATCAGGCTTTTTGGAAGGTGAAATTTTTCGATTATCTCGCACTCCTTGGCGCGCATCTGCCCGTCGTCGCTTTCGTGGTCAAAGCCTAGCACATGCAGCAGACCGTGCGTAAAAAGCAGCGCCGTCTCGTCATCTCTGCCGTGCCCAAGCTGCGCGGCTTTTAACTCCACGAGGTCTAAATTTATCACGACCGAGCCGAGCAGCGCGGGAGCAAAATTTCCGCCGTCAAAATTCTTATTCTTTAAATTTTCATCGCTAGAACTTTTGCCCTCGGAATTTTTGGAATTTATGGTATTGGAATTTTTGCTCGCAGAATTTGCGGCGCTTGTATTTTCACTAGCGGAATTCGCAGTATTTAAAATTTTAGCGCCGCTGTTTTCATGCGCGGAATTTTCCTCGCTCAAATCCCCGCCGAAGCCCGCAAACGCCGCAGGATCGAGCGGGAAGCTCAGCACGTCGGTCGCCTTATCGATGCCGCGCGTTTGCG
>NZ_CALKTS010000281.1 GCF_937997595.1 uncultured Campylobacter sp.
TGCCGCGCGCCGATAACGTGATAATCACGGCTACGACGCTCATCAACGACACGCTGGGTGGGCTTTTGCGCCTGAAAAAAAGCGGCGCCAAGCTAGTGCTCGTGGGGCCCACCACGCCGCTACTGCCGCGGGCGCTGTTTGAGCGCGGCGTGGACTTTGCGGGCGGCACGCTCGTGCGAGATGCGGACGCGGTACTCGATATCATCGCGCAGGCAGGCTCGGGGTATCATTTTTTGGGTAAATTTGCCGATAAAATCACGATTTGCAAGGGCTAGGGTGCGGATTGAAATTTTAAAATTCTGTGCGCAAAGGACTTAAATTTAAAGGAGAGAATATGCAAAAGTGCGTCTATATCGTGCATGGCTACGATGCTTCGCCTAAAAGCCATTGGTTTGCCTGGCTTAAAGGCGAGATCGAAAAATCGGGCGCGAGGGCGGAAATTTTAGCGATGCCTACGCCTGCGCATCCGAGGCTTGATGAGTGGCTGAAAACCTTACGAGAAAGCGTAAAATTTGAAGGCAAAGTCTATCTAGTCGGACACAGCCTCGGATGCCCTACTATCTTAAATTTTTTGCAAAGTAGCGCTGCAAGCGGCGCAGTAGAGGGCGTAGTGCTGGTCTCGGGGCTTGCAAAGCCGCTTAGCGATCCGCAATTTAAAATTTTAGACGAGTTTATGGATAAAGGCTTTGATTTTGAGCGCATAAAAGCCGCCACAAAACGGCGCGCGGTGGTTGCCGCAAAGGACGATTATATCGTGCCGTTTAGCCTCAGCCGTGAGCTAGCGGAGCAGATCGATGCTAAGTTTTACGAGGTGCAAAAGGGTGGGCATTTTTTGGATAGAGACGGCTTTACGAAGTTTGATCTAGTCTATGAAATTTTAGAAAAAATGATGAAGCTAAAGGGCTAGGCTTCGGGCAAACGCGCCCGCGCCCGCTAGCCCGGTTTTTTGCATTTGAGTTCGCCGCTCGCATTTTTCTCTGCCGAAGCTTGGACTTGCTTTGCGGCTAAGATAAGGGTCTCGTCTTTAGCCCGCCGAAGGCTTCCGCTACCCGCATAAATAAATAGATAAGCCTGCGGCGTAATCGTCGTTTGCGAGGTGAGTTCCGCGCGGTTTTAAAATTTTGTAAATGTCGCAGCGGCAATAGGCGCGTATCGTGCGAGTGCTAAAGCACGGCGTGTGTAGTGGCGGCAAGTAGGTTTCGAATTGCGGCAAGATAAAATTTAGCGAGCGCG
>NZ_CALKTS010000282.1 GCF_937997595.1 uncultured Campylobacter sp.
GCGGCAGCGCGATGGATGCCGTAACGGCGGCGATAATGGTGCTTGAGGACGATCCGAATTTTAACGCGGGCAAGGGCACGGTATTTACCGCCGACGGATTTAACGAGCTTGATGCCTCGATCATGGACGGTTCGACCAAAAAAGCGGGCGCAGTTGCAATGGATAAAAACAGCAACCTAGCCGCAGCGACCAGCACCGGCGGCACGACCAACAAAATGACCGACCGCATCGGCTCGTATCAAAGAGACAGCGACAAGGAGCTAGACCTCGCCATCTCGAAAAAAGAATTTATAGATAACTTCCTCAAGCAAGGCGCCGAAGAGGGATTTAGCTTCGAGCAGACGCAAGAGCTGCTGGGCGGGATAAATTAGCCTCAAATTTACAAAAAGGGCAAAAATGAAAAAAATTTTAGCGGTACTTCTCTTAGGCTTGCTCGGTCTTGAAGCTAAGATAATCGGGCAGGGTGAGCTAGCGGACTACGGGCTGGTTTTTGCGGACGGCAATGCCGTGGATAAAGACGGCAACATAAAAGCCGTAGGTAAAAATTTTATGGTCACAGGAACCTTTTCTGACGGTCTTTGCGTGGTTTTTATAGGCGAACAGATTTTTTTTATGGACGAAAACGGCAGATTTACCGTGCGTTTGGCGCCCGGTATGGACTTTAAAACTAGCTTTACCGAGGGGCTAGCAGGCATCGCCAAAAACGGTAAATTCGGCTTCATAGACAAAACAGGCAGGGTCGTAGTAGAACCCAAATTTGACGATATGGGTATAGCCTTTAAAGATGGCGCAATACTCGTGGGCGAGATGAAATGCGGCAGGATGAAATACGGTTACGTGGATAAAAGCGGCAGAACAATCATTCCTCCGCGCTACGACGAGGCAACGTATTTTTCCGAGGGGCTAGCCTCGGTGCGTATCGCCGATAAATGGAGCGTGATAGACAAAAGCGGCGCTACCGTTTCAAAGCTAAATTTGGGCCGCCCGGTAACTTTTAAGGAAGGCTTGGCGCCCGTAAAATTTAACGGACTCTACGGCTTTGTAAACAAGGACGCAAGCGTCGTTATAGAGCCTAAATTTGAATTAGCATCGCTCTTTAGCGAAGGGCTAGCGGCCGTAAAATCGGGCGGCAAATGGGGCTTTATAGACAAAAGCGGAAATTTCGCGATAGAGCCGCGTTTTGACGAAGTAAATAAATTTAAAGAAAAACGTGCCGTGGTAAGGGTCGGCGAGCTGTGGGGTATCATAGATAAAAGCGGTAAATTTATCCTTGAGCCGCAAAAATTCGACTATATATTTGGCGAGTTTTACGGCGGAATGTTAAATTTCAGGGTAAATAGAAAAAGTGGTTGCCTAGACATAGACGGCAAGGTCGCCATAGAACCGATATTTGACGACATATCTGTTTTTGAGGGCGACGTGACGACCGCTAGTGTAGACTACAAAAGCGTGTTTATCGATAAAAAGGGCCGAATTCTGCCTATTTCTTACTACTTTGAGATAGAAGATTGAGGTAAATTTGCGACGGTTTTGGCGAGCGCTTTGCTTCTTTTGAACCAACAAGCTACATTCAGTCGCTAAATTCTCGCCTTTATGTCACATTAAAACCCAATAGACCTATTTTGCCAAAAAAATAACGTAAATTTAATTTTTGCAATATGAGTTAAATTCAACGCAGGCAATAAAACTTCGGTTGTCTTAATTTACTTTCATTCGTATTTAACTTTTGCCTAAAATTTTGCACACGATAGAAAAATATACGAATTTCAGGTAGAATATCGCCACATAAAATCAAGGCGGTAAAATGAGAAAATTTATAGTCG
>NZ_CALKTS010000283.1 GCF_937997595.1 uncultured Campylobacter sp.
ATAGTCCGCGCACAAGCAAGTTTATTTCGTCCGCTTACCTCAAAAACGCTCAAGCTCCATTTTTAAAATTTACGCCTCAAGCGGACTTAAGATATTTTACAAACGGCATAATCTGTTTTGAAGCACACCCGATAAGACATATATAAAGCGAGTAAATTTAAGAATTTAGTGCGAGGCTCGGCTCGCGATTTAAATTTTATCTTCTGCCCTCTTTTTTAGCCCTGACCGCCTCATAAAGCTCGTCGATCGAGGTCGCGGACGAGCCAGAGTATTTCTGCGCCGCTCGCATAGTCTTTTTGCCCCACTTACCGTCGATTGCCACGTCGTAGCCACCGAACATCAGACTGCGTTGGATATAATAGACTTTATCTTGCTGCGTCATATTTTGTTGCTTCTGCACTTCGCGCTCAGCATCTTTTGCCTGCTCACTTTTATAAACAGCATCAGCCGTAAAGTATGCTAGCACTAAAGCTCCAGCGATCGGAACGACAAGGGTAACAAATCTATTATTTACGTTAGAAGTCAAGCCTTCTAAAAATGCCTTTGCAACGCAAAACACTATAAAAGCAGGAATGGAAGCTATAACGGCATTAAAACCACCCAAAATGGCTATGACGCCAAAAACGATAACCGCAGCTGCAAACCCATCAAAAGCACCGCTACCAGCAAGGAAGCCTAGGAAAAAATTCATAATCTATCTTTTAAAATTTAAGTAATGTAATTCTCCAAAATTTAAATTTAATCGGAGAATTACAAAATTTCTCCGCCAGTGAACGGCGGAATATAGACTATTTAACGTGCTTCATAGTCCTATGAAATCGCGGACTGTGATCTCGCGCCATAAAAAAAGAACTAATTACGCCTATAACTCCTACAGCTATAACAATGTAAAATACGGTATCACTATTCTTAGTAAGAGCTCCCGCAAACCAAAGCCAAACTATAGAAATAAGAAGCGTCTTTATCCAAGGTCTGCTATAAGAGATCTCCGCCTGGCACCCACCGCATACGATTGCTCCGTATTTGATGTCGTCTTTGCCACAAAATGGGCACATTAAATGATCCGGATATTCATTCTCTGCCATAATTTCTCCTTTGAAAAAATATAGGTGGAATTATATATATATAAGAGCGAGCTTAAATTTTAAAATTTAGAGTTTAAAATAGGGGGAATTTTAGCGGCTTTGTACCGCTAAAATTTAAAGATTTTCGAATGGATTTACGACCACGTCTTTGCGATCGACAATGTAAGGTATAAGGGCTGCTTGGCGCGCGCGCTTGATAGCCTTTTCTACCATCTCTTGGTATTTTTTGCTGGTGCCGGTTAAGCGACGTGGCATAATCTTAAAGCGCTCGCTTAGGCAGTGCTTTAGCAGCGCCGTGTCCTTATAATCGATAAATTCGATCTTTGCTTCCGTAAATTTGCAATACTTTCTAGTATATTTTCTCTTATCTGCCATGATTTTTCCTTAATTAAAATGGGATCGTGTCGTTGCCGTCATCGTATTTATCGGCATCGACGTCGACTTCCGGAATCGTGCTTTCGTAACTCTGCTCTTTTTGTTTAGGCGCGTTGTAATCGTTTTTTGCGCCTCTAGAATTTGAGTTTTGTCTATTAGCATAGCTATTTCCGCCGCCGTAATTACCGCCGCTAGAATTTCCTCCGCCGTAGCCGCCGGAGCTTCCGCCATAATTGCCGCCCTCGTAATTACCGCCTTGATTATAGCCGCCGCTTCCACCTTGATTGCTTCCTAGCATCTCCATCGTATCTACGCTAATGGAGTGCTTGCTTCGGTTCTGTCCGTTTTGATCCTGCCACTGATCTAGCTTTAAGCGGCCTTCGATCAAAATTTTACTGCCTTTTCGCAAGTATTGGTTTGCGATCTCGGCCGTGCGACCGAAAAAATCTATGTCTATAAAGCACGTTTCTTCGCGTTTCTCGCCGTTTGAGCTATTGTATCTGCGCGTGACGGCGATGCCGGTTTTACCTACGGCGGTGCCCGTTTGCAGATATCTAAGCTCGATATCTCGGGTCAAATTACCTACCAAAACTACTTTATTGAACATATTTTATCCTTTATTCGCCCTCTTTGGCTGCTTCTTCAGGCTCTTTTGGCTCTACCGGCGCTTTTGGCTCGCGCTCTTTTTTCGCAGGGCTTAGTTTGATACCTTTGCTTAGCTTGTCCCAAGCGGAAATTTCACGCTTAGTCTCATATTTGACGGTCAAAAATCTAATGATATCTTCGGTGATACGCAGATTTCTAACAAGTTCGGAGATCAAACTCGGTTCGGCTTTAAAATAGATTACGAAATAAACTCCGCGCTCATATTTGTCGATCTTATAGGCAAGCTTTCTAGCGCCCATTTCGATCACGGAAGCGATCTCTCCGCCATTTTTGGTTATGATTTCTTTGACGAAATCGACTTTTGTTTTAACTTCATCGTCGGTAAGCGTGGGCTTAACGATGAATAAAACCTCGTAGTTTCTCATAAATTCTCCTTATGGATTTTAGCTCGCAAACGGGGTCTGCGGGCAAGGATTTTGCAAAAAATGCGAAGGGATATTACTAAAATTTCACTTAATATTTGCTTTTTGCCCGAGCGAACTTAGCAGCATGCGCTGCAACCTCAAAAACGATGCAAGCAAAAGCTCGTCCTTCGCTACGTTTTTTTCGCTTTTGAGTTCAAATTCCAAATCGTTTAAGTGGGCAAAAATTTTATAAAACGTCCGCGTAGAAAAGCTGGTGGCGTAGCGCTGCATCTGTGCGGCTACGGAAGGGGGCGGTTGATAGCCTAAAACTGCCTTAAAATCAAATCTGCCGTTTATTTTCACGTAAGCATGCAGGCGAAAAATTCTATAAATCAAGCGGTAGAAATAATTTATCAGCTCCATCTCGTTGTATCCGCCGCCCAGAGCCATTTTGTAAAAATCTACGCGAAAGTCGCTTAGTCCAAAAATTTTATCGAAAAGCTCGTCGTAGCTTACCTCACTGAGCCCATAAACCATCAAATTTACGTTTTGCAGGCTAAGCTCAAGTCCCAGACTTGCAAATTTTTCTATCTCGCTCGCGCTCAGACTCAGGCTTTCGTTGTGGATGGCGTAGATCCTGCTAAGCGCGGCAGTGTTTGCAAAAAGCCCGCACATCTCGCATTTTTGCGCAAGCAGCGCTATGGCTTCGTTTACGCCCGAGGGTTTGAAAAACCTCACTTCGTTTCGTTCAAATTCTTTGATAAAATCCGCGCTTACAGAAATTTCGCTATCGTTTAGCTCGTAGATCAGATGGTTATTCGCGTCCGCCTTGCACAGCGCGATGAGCCTTCGCAGCTCCTCTTTTTTGATGAGCGAGGCGGTTTTGATGTGAAGCGTGTTACTACCGCCGAAAAGCGAGGGCTCCAAGAAGCTTCGCGCCTGTTCAAAATCATACTCCAAAAAATACAAACTCAAAAAATTATCCGCGGCGTAAATTTGCTTCAATCGCTGCGCGTAAAGCTCGTTTGAAAAATCGTCTCCGCCGCGCAAAAGCACGAAATTAGGCACCCTTCCGCTTGCGATAAGTCCGTCAAATTCTTTTCTATACATCAGATCTTCTTTACCACCCTGCCTAAGATCACTCCGCTAGCGATGTTTGCGTCCGTAAGCTCCACCAACACGGGCGTTAAAATGTCGCCGGCGAAATTTGAAACCAAAATTTTAGCCCCCTTCAGCTTGTCGTCGAGCTTTGCGGTGACGGAATTTCCGTTTTCGTCGATGTAGCAGCGGAATTTTTTGCCTAAATTTTCTGCGGCCCAGCGCGCAAATTTTCGGTCCATAAAATCAAACGCGACCTTGTCCGCTTCGCGCTCTAGCTCATTTAGCCGCGCGCACGTCGCGTCGATGTTTAAAAGCAGGTAATTATAAAATTTCTCATCCCCCCTCATCTGAGCCTTTAGCAATCGGTGCAAAATGAGATCGGAATAGCGCCTAATCGGGCTTGTAAAGTGCGTGTAGTTATCAAATCCGAGCCCGAAGTGCCCGCGCGATTCGGATGCGTACTCGGCTCGCTTTTGAGCCTTGATGATGAGCTTATCAATCTCCTCGCGTATCCCCATAGCATCGGCTTGCGCTTGGATTTCGCCGATCATCTTAGCAAGATTGCTCTGATACGGCGCGTCGATGCCGAACAGCGCCAGATCGTCAAGCAGAGCGTAAATTTTTTTAAGCTCCGCCGAGCCATGATTTCTAAAAACGCCCCGCTCGATGCGCGCCGCAGCGGCTTTATTGGCCAGCAGCATACAATCCTCGATGAGCTTGTGCGACGGAGTGTCGGTCTCAAAGCGGGTGGAGCTTATAAAACCGCACTCATCAAGCGTGATGCGAAGCTCCTTGGTGCGGAAATCAAATCCGCGCTTCAGCCTCGCGCGGCGCAGGCGCTCGCAAATTTCATTAAGCGGCAAGAGCCAGCTTAAAATTTCAGGCTCGCACGCCTTGCGGGTGCGTAAAATTTCATCGACCTCGTCGTAATTGTAGCGGCGCTTTGATCTTATGATCGCTTCGAAAAGCTCCTGCTTTTGCGGGTTTAAATTTTCATCCAAAGCGATCTTAAAAACAAAGGCTAGCCTCGGCAGATCCGGCATCAACGAGCATATATTTTCGCTAAGCTCGCGCGGCAGCATCGGTACGGATCGGTGCGGGAAGTAGATCGAAAAGCCGCGAAATTTCGCCTCCTTATCGATCGGCGAGTATTCGCTTACGTATTCGCTCACGTCGGCGATCGCGACGTAAAGCGTGCGCTCTTTTACGTCAAAATAGATCGCGTCGTCGAAGTCCTTGGCGTCGATGGGATCGATGGTGCAAAAAGGCAGATGCTGCAAATCTACGCGCTGCGGATACAGCGCCTCGTCCACTTCGCTGCCGAAGCTCGCGGCTTGCTGCTTGCACGCTTCGTTAAATTCGTCGTTTTTATCGTAGATCGCTAAAGAAATTTTCTCATCGACGAAGGGATCGGCTAGGCTTCCGATCACCTCGGTGATCTCGTTCGTTAGATTATCGATCTTTAAAAGGGTGCCTGACGGCAGCTGCTTTAGCGATTTTTGCGTGGCTTTGAGCGGATTTGCGAGTCCGGTTTTGACGTTTACGCCTAAAATTTCGCGCCCGAAGCTTTTGGTATAAACCACGCTCGTTAAGAATGCGGGTTTAACGCACATCAGCACCTTTGCGTGCAGGCGGGACTTTCTTGAGCTTAAAATTTTTGCTAGGATCAGATCGCCCAGATGCACGCCGCTTAAATATCTGTTTTCGATGATGAGATCAGCTTTGAAGCGATCGTCGAAGCTTTGCAGATAGCCCGTGCCGTCGCGCGCGATGTCGAGCCTGCCGAAAACATAGCCGTCATTTAGATAGAGCTTGCCCTTATGTGCGCTGATGGCGCCGATATTTAGGAGGTTGCGCACGAGCTCCTTTTGCTCGCCGCTAAGATCCTTTTCAAATACGCCCGAGTTAAAGGCGCGCAGGAGCTCTTTCATATCGAAATTTCGCCTTTAGCCTCTAAAAACGCCTCCTGCTCGAAGCCGAACTCGACTAGTAAATTTAAAGCGTTGTCGATACTAAGCTCGTCGAAGTGATGGTAAATATTGACCGCGGTTTTGGCGATCTTTAGCATCGCGTAGCGGGATTTGTTCTCAAAAGGCGCGTCGTCAGGGGCGTTTGAATACAGCGCGTCCTGCGCAATCTGCTCTAGCCCAAAATGCGCAAATAGCGCATGCGAGACGCTCTCGCGGTTTGTGCCGCTAAATTCCATCTCCACGTCGGTAAAATCCTGCGGAAAGATCGAGCCCTTGATGGCGTGGTAAAATTCCTCCGCCTTGCCCGCCGCACACACCTGCTCGTCGATAAAAACCCGCCCGAACTCCACTAAAATCACGCTTGAAAGGATGCTTTGCTCGATCTGCGGGTAGGATTTGATCCACGAAAACATAAGCAGATTTCGCAGCAGCGAGACCTGCGTGAGCTTTTCGCGGTCGATGCGATACGCCTGCAAATCCGGCTTTAGCATCTCGTCAAATACGGCGAATAGAAAAAACGCCCGCATCTGCTCGCGCCCGTAAAGCTCAAACGCTCGCTGTAAATTTAGCGTCTTTAGTGCTGTGTCGCCCTGCTCCTGCTTCGCCGGCTGCTCTCGCCCCTGCTCCTGCGCCTTTCCCCATTCTTGCCCCTGTTTTTGCTGCTGCGCTTGTATCGGCTCTCGCCCATGCACTCGTTCGGCTTGCGCGGAAACACCCAAACCTAGCGTGCAATCAGCTCTCGCGGCGGCGCGCTGATTTTGTGGCGGCGTATCGCTTGCTGCTTGCGAGGGGTTAAATTTAAAATTCTCGTCGCTGCAATTTAGGCCGCTTGTGTCATTTGAGTGATTAAATTTAAGACTATCGCCCTGCCCTGCTAAGTCTGTGCCTTTTTGCTCGCTCGAGGTGTACTCGTTTTGCCGCCACTCGTCTGCGGCGTCTTGCAAGCTGTGTTCTATGGACTTTGCACCTTGGAGATCGCACCGCTCATCCGCGGCACCGAAATTTTGCCTCGCGAGCTCTTCGGCGCTAAATTTAGACAAACCGCAAAAGGCTAAATCTAAAATTTTATCCGCGAGGGGGGCGTTTTTTGAAATTTGCAAAGCGAGCCTGACGTCCGAAACATCCGCGTCAAACGATGCTAAAATTTTTAAAATTTCATCGCTAAAGCCCGCAAGCGCGCCTATTTTTTGGGTTATAAATTTATTCATTTTCAAAAGCCGTTCAATATAAATTTCGCACAATCATATCAAATTTTAACTCAAATTGCAAAGCAAAACGCCGCCGTTACGCCCAAATCCCGCTTCGGCTCACGAGGCTTTTAAAGCGCTCTTTTACGCTAAAAAATCGCGGATCAAACCGCCCGTTTATCGTGACGGCAAAACCAAAATTTCATCCGCCGTTTTATAAAATTTTAATCCCCTTTCGTATAGAATGCATCGAAATTCCGTTTATAAAGAGCTCAATTAAAACAGAAGTTTGAAGAGCTAAAAAGACTTAAAAACTGAAAATAACTTTAAAATGCTCAAACTGGTTTTTAAAATTTCATATAAATTCAAGCAGATGAATTTATATGAAATTTAATGACGAGCTAAAATATAGAGCAATAAAATATTGCTACTAAAGAAACTCTTTGGGCTTTACAAATTTGCATATGTATTTTTATAAAGGTTAGATATGCGCAGTATAGTATTTCTTTTCATAATACCCGCTTTTTTTACCATAAGCTTTTTTGTCGCCTTAATCGCCCCTAAAGGCAAACGCAAACGTTTTTGGCTTCTTGTTTGGTTTGTCGTATTTTTTGGTGACGGATTTATAGTTTCTGCCATATTTCATTGCTACGGATATCTATACGGCAAAATAAACGTCTATGAAAAGCCAGCTATCAGAGCATATTATGCCGGAGAAAAGAAATTTGATAGGTGGTTTCCGGTTTTAGATGATAATAATGACAGAGACTATACGGTCGATACAGCTTTCAAGGTATTGATAAACGGAAATTTGGACTATATAGATTACAAGGTCAAAGCAGAAAATAGTCCCAATAACGGTAAATATTTTAGGGTTTACGTCGATGATAACACTTCAAAAGAGTGCTTCCTCTCTCCTGACCGAACATTAAGAAATTTTTCAAAAAACGTCTCAATACTGTATAAAGAAATAGTTAAATTTCTAAACGATCTACAGTCAAATAATGAAAGCGAAGATAAAATAGCCAAAGAGATAAAATCGTTGCTTGATGACGCAAACATCTCAGAGACTGATTTGAAACGAAAAGCGACTGAAATATTAAGATATATAAAATACGATGTAAAAGAGCTTCAAGAAATTTATAAAGACAAATGTGTAGCTCGCAAAGAAATCTCCAAGGATGAAATAGCGCCTGCCGAGCTTATAGTGGAAGATCCATATCATCTCCTAGAACCAAAGCCTAATATAAAAACTATATTCGATAAGATGCTGGGAATGGGATTTAACTACGGTGGAGTCATAAAAGATATAAATACGGGCAAGGTACTAGCCGACAATATATACATCTATGAGTCTTATCACACTTGGATATTGCAAGCTCTAGTGAGTGCTTTGGGTCCGCAATCTGGCGGTGAGTTTTGGATGTGCAACAAAAACGAGACCAATTCGATAAAAAAGTGTAATCAAAAGATGATAGAAGAATTCTTCAGAAAGGATAGAAAATGAGAAAGTT
>NZ_CALKTS010000284.1 GCF_937997595.1 uncultured Campylobacter sp.
CAACGCCAAAGACCGCGCGGAGCTTGATGAGATCATCGCGCAAGATCCGTTCTTTCAAAACGGCGTCGCAAAATACGAGATCATAGAATTTGCGCCGACGAAATTTGCGCCCGAGTTTTGGAGGCTTTTCGGCGAATAGATGGCGCGGGTTAAATTTTAAAATTTACGCGCTTAAACACGTCTCTGAAATTTAGCCGTTTTGTGCGCGAGATAAAATTCCCGCTAAATTTAAAAGCCGGTCGCGGCGGCAAATTTAGACAAGTTTAAAACCGAAATTATGCAAAAACGGCTAAATTTAAAGGAGATCGGGTGCTGATAAAACTGCGGCTCGCAACGCCGCAAGATGCGGACTCGCTGCTTGAAATTTACGCGCCCTACGTAAAACAAACGGCGATCAGCTTCGAATACGACGTGCCCAGCGCCACGGAATTTGCGGGGCGAATCGAGCAGACACTGCAAAGATACCCCTATCTACTCGCTTACGTAAGCGATGAGGCGGCATGTGCAGACGACGAATGGAATGAAAATTTTAAAATTTCTGCGAGCGCGGCGAGCGCAGGGAGCGAAATTTCGCCCGCAGACGAGGCGCGAGATTGCACAAGCGCCGCGACGAAACAAAATAGCGCAAATTTAATCGCCTCGGTAAAACAAAGCGGCGTAAATTTAAAATCGGGCCAAATCCTCGGCTACGCCTACGCTTCGGCTTTCAAAGAGCGAGCGGCATATGATTGGTCGACGGAAAGCTCGGTTTACGTGTCGCAAAACATGCGCGCTCTGGGTATCGGCAGGCTACTCTACGAGGCGCTACAACGCGCACTCAAGGCTCAAAACATCGTAGATATGAACGCTTGCGGGGATGACGAATATCTAAACGACGCTAGCGTGCGATTTCACGAGCGTATGGGTTTTCGCTTCGTCGGCAGATTCGAGCGCTGCGCCTATAAATTCGGCCGCTGGTACGATATGGCGTGGATGCAAAAGCCCATCGGCGAGCATCTGCAAAACCAGCCTCCGATGAAGCCTTTCGCACGCTTTAGAGATGAAATTTGCGCGAGCGCGGGCATTGAAATTTAATTTAAAGGAAAAACTTTGACGCACTTTATCATAGACGACGAAAATATCGACGTCGATAATATCTTCGACGTCGTAAATCTCAAAGAGGGCGATGAGCTAAATATCGTCTCCAACACCGCCAAAAAGATCGGCGCCTTGACCCTTGCGCGCCTATCAAAGATGGGCGTTAGCATAGGCGAGGTCTTTACGATCGGCAAGCAAAGAAAGGATTTCGCCGATAAGATCATCGTATTTTTGATGGGCAAGCTCTGCGGGCAGGAGGGCAAGATCGGCATCGTCAGCAACGACAAATTTTACGACGACGTGATAGAATTTTTTAACGATCTAAACTACCGCAAAAATCCGAAATTTGAAAAGATCAGCCTAGCCTCGCAAGCCGCAGGAGCAGGCACAAAGCAAGGCAAAACAAGCGACACGGCGGAGAAAAAAGCCCAAAAAGCGGAGCCGAAAACTGCAAAGCAAGAGCCAAAGGCCAAAAAGCAAGGAGCAAAAGCCGCGAAGCAGGAGTCGAAGGCTGCACAACAGGAACAAAAGGCTGCAAATTCTAAAATCGCCAAAGCGGACATTGCCGCGGCGGAGGCGCTGATACCCCAGTGCGTGAGCCTGCAAGCCCTTTACGGCGCGTGCGTCGCGAAACTCGGCAGAGCCAAAGGCTGCGAGGCCTACCGCGAGATCAAGGACGGCGCGCGAGCAAGGTACGCAAGCATCGCCTATGATAGCGACCTAAAAGACGGCGCCGTAAGGCGAAACGCGATCAAGCTCTACCGCGAAAGCGGTGGCGATATGGCGGAATTTCACAACAAGCTAACGAGCGAATACAAACACGCGGGTCCTGAAATTTACAAGGAATTTAAAGAAAAACTCGTCGGAAAGATGATCTAGGCGCTTCGGTGCAAGGGTTTGAGGCGAGCGATAGTATGCGTCGCGACGTAGCAGCTAGCGCGGCCCGGCGGCGTAGATGTGTCGTTACGGCGTGCAGTATGATGCAGCGCAACTAGACGCGACCAAAATGAAAATATTCGTTTGCGCGGAGTCGGTTTTATTTTCGCTGTATACAACCAAGCAAAGCCCAGGCACTTAGGCATAGTAGCATAGTAAAGATATATACGACAAATTTCATTCTGCTAAGTCCAATATGGATTTAATCATAGTCGAAGTCTTCCAAATCATACCCGAAGGTATACAAAGTCTTTAAGGCTAGCTCTCTAACCTCTACCCAAGGTTTATTGTGATAGACCAAATATTCACATACACCTTCTAGTAGGCTTTGATCTTTAAAGTATCTATCTATGAGCTCCAAAAGCTCTCTTAGCGCATCTCTCTCGTATGGCAGGAAACAAAATTCAAATTGCTCCAATAAAGCGTTCTTGCATTCGGTATATAAGAGTTCCGCCATTTCCGACGGATCTTCATATTTATTGATTGTGGGATGAACGATATATTTGTCCTGATATTCCAAAGAAGCCATTCGACTTAGATGACACATAAGAGCACCTTTCTCAAATATCTCTTTTCCGTTAATTTGCATTTGGGTTTCCTTTTATTTCTCATTGATATAGCTAACTAAAGTTGCCTGAAAATGCTATTGTCGATATCGCTTACATTATAACCCATAAAATTTAAAAAATCTTTCGCTTCTTTACGTAGTTCTTCCCAAAGAGGCGTTTTATATATATCTTCATTGGGAAGACTTTTTATCTTGTCTCTCATTGCTTCACATCGCTTTAATTCATCTTGCGTAAATTCTTCCTTAAATGATTGCGCCTCTATGCAGGCACTACTTAGGTCCTCTAACAATTCTTCCGGCGATGTATATACATCGGCATCTGCATCGGCATTATCAATATACTTGGTTTGAAATTCAATTGACGCTAAAGCAAAAAGTGATTGCAAAAGTGCTTTTCTTCCTCTCGCTATTTTATTCTCCTAAATTTTATTACTTTTATATTCCATACCACCTTGTCACTTTCCCTTTTTCGTCGATATCGACCTCTATGTGTTCGTATTTGTTGCAGAGGCTAGGAATCAAAATTTCATCATAATATTTTTTACCGCATTCCGTGATAAACATATACATATTGTAATGGCACCACCGGTCCGGCTCTTCCCAAAAGGCGCTGTCTGCGTGAGTATAGTTTTTTAGATATTCGTATGAGCGTGCTATAAATTTATCTAAGTTATAAAAGAAATTTTCTCTTAAAATTTTCCATTCTTCAAATTTTTTCATATTTAAATTTATATTGGTGCTAGTTTTATATTTTATGTCGGTATCTATGAAATTATTTAGATAAAACTGCCCAAATAACATTATTAAAATATCTTTTACATTCTCATCGCATAAGCTAAGATTATGAATTAATGTGCTAGCGATAGAATCGGTCTCATAGACTTCGGTGCTTTTCATTAGGCTAAACGCCTCAAGCTCATAAAAATCCGGTGGTCTTTTCCCACTCACGGCTTGAAAATCTTTAAAAATCTTAAACCTAAAATCTTCCGCTTCGCTAAAGAAATAAACGTATGGGCTTAAATTTAGATTGAGCGCTTTTATTCTCATTTTATACCGTCCAAACTACTGTTTTTCGCATTTTAGTATTGTTTTGCATAATAAGCTCTTCCTTGCTGCGTTTCGGTCGCACAAAAGTATTTGCTATTTACGCCGACCGGCTCATAACTTTTATCATCTCTTAAAATATTTAAAATTTTAGACTTATCACATATCTCTTTTGTTTCTGTATCATAACCCCAATTTGAACTAAACAATCTTATATACCCTTGCTCGTATAAGGACAATAAAATTTCTTTCGCTACTTTAAGCGAATTGGCAACGTTAATAGAATTTAATTCCCAAACGATCTCCCATAAAGAGATATAATCGCTATCCTCGACTATTACCAATAAAATAGTTAAAAATGTCTTTTTATTCATTTAAAATCGCATTTCCTTTTAATGGAATTTTAACTACCGCACCGTCTTTGCTATTTTTAGCACAAGACTCCAGCGTACAATTTTCATAGAAAAATTTGATTTTATAAAAATTTTCATCCCCTGACGCAACCGCCAATAATAAGCTTTTTATACGGCGAAATCTATCGAAAATATTCGGCTTTGTATCTTCTTGATATTTATACGTTTTAAAACATTCGCTTTTTGCGTCTATATCTACGTCGCGCCAACTTCCGTTTAGAAATATATCATTAGAGATAGAAATAATGCCTTGCATTATTTCTGGGTCCAACTCTTTGTTTTTATAATGCCGCAAAATCTTTTTTAAATCGGTTTCTAATTTCCAATATTCATCATCGGACCATAGATTATTATCCAAAATCATACCTATAAAGGAATTTGCATCATATCTATCATCAAATGCGGTATTTCTATAAAAATTTACAAGATTCATTGCATCAATCCTTTGGAGCATACCAAAAACCGCTATTGCTAAGCTTTTCTTTGAATACGATGCTGTTGCACAGAACCTTTAATCTTTCAAATCTATCATATATGCTAGGCACTACGCCGTCGCTGTTTTTTGCACACAGCATATTGCTTACATAAATTTCTGATTTGTCCTCCACGCCGATAACATCATTAAATACCCCTAGTATTGCGACGAAAATTTCTCTTGGAAGCGTTTTGTTATGATAAAAACTCAAAATCTGCATTAAAGCTTTATCTAACTCCCAATAGTCGCAATCCGACCAAGTTTTTTGATAGATAAATTTTCCGACAAACGAATTGATGCTAAATTTATCAGAATTCGTTGAATTTTGGTATAAAAACTCTAAGTCCATTAATCACCGTCCTTTTTCATTTATTCATTAAATTTAGCCATCTTTATGGCGAATTTGCGTTTATAAAAATCTATTATTTTCTATTTGATAGCTCTTTAGATAGAATTTCTGAATCAGGATACAATTTTTTCAAAAATTCTATCTCTTCTTGATCTAGCTCATCTAAAACCTCTTCTGTCGGTCTTTCGCTTAAAATTTTTCCATAAACCAAACTCAATCGCTTATATGCGCGCGGGTTACCATTCTTTTCAAATTGCCTTATTATAGCAATTCTGCACTCTTTTGTTATTTCGGTATCGCCCATAAAAAGATCTTTTATATCGCAAGAGGCGCTTTGCTCTTTATATAGATAAAATATCCACGCAAATAATATTATAACGGCGGCAATAAAGTAAATCTTATTTTTCATGAAAGCTCTTATTCTTTCGGCTTTCTATCCGCGTAATATAGATGTATGACTTCATCCATATTAATATCTTTTTCCTTTCCGATCCGCTCGGTACATAATGTGAAATTTCCCTCTTTCAAAACGCACTTTTTTAACAAACCAACTATAAAGTCGTTATTCGTGCATAGATCTAAATTTCCAGAATGAAATTTTTTAATAAAATTTAGCTCTTCTTTGTCTAATTCTTGCTGCGCCTTTTGATCTATACAATATCTATCTAAAAAATAAAATTCATAAAAATAGAAAAGTCGCCTATGCGCCCCGCTGTTGCCATTATTAGCCCGTCGTATCAATTTTAATCTGCATTTTTGCTCCATATGATTGTAGTCTCGCCTCAACATATCGTTAATATCACAAGGCGAAAAACTTAGCACCGAAAGAACAATATAAATACAAAGAAATATACTAATTATGATGAGAAAAAATTTCATTTTATATCCTTACTTATTTTTGGTTTTTTAGATACAACCGATCAATCATAGAATTTGCGATTTAATTAGTAATAAAAGTGGTGTCCTGCGTTGGATTCGAACCAACGACCCCCTCATTAAAAGTGAGATGCTCTACCTACTGAGCTAGCAAGACATCGTAAGAAGTGGCGCGACGAATGGGGCTCGAACCCACGACCTCCGCCGTGACAGGGCGGCATTCTAACCAGCTGAACTACCGTCGCACCAAAAATCACACTCGCAGCGCAAGTGCTAAAGAAGTATGAAATCCAAGGATTTCAAAATGGTGGTCGCTGTAGGGATCGAACCTGCGACATCCACCTTGTAAGGGTGGCGCTCTACCAGCTGAGCTAAGCGACCGTTTGGGTTTAAAAAAGAAATGTGATTATATATCTAATACGATTAATTTTCACTTAAACAATAATGAAAAGACTGAAATTGTGCTATACTTGCGACATAAAATTTTATCAAAGGCTCGGTAAATTTAGATGAAAAAGTTGGTTTTCGCCCTGTTTTTGGCGCTTCAAGCCCCCGCTTACTCGCCGAACGAGATCGTAAACGCCATCGCCGCAGTAGCGCAAAACGAAGGGGTAAAGCCTGAAATTTTATACACCATCGTCAAAATCGAAAGCGACTTCGAGCCCTACACGATCTCCTTTTTGACAAACAAAGCAAACGCCGATTATTTCGCGGGCCTGCGCAATCAAAATATCCGCATCAAAACGAGCAACTACAGCCTAAATTCCAGCAAATGGGTCGTTACGATCATACCAGCAAACGAAATTTACGCCGTGCAGATCGCCAAGTATCTGTACGAGGACGGCTTTAGCATCGACGTGGGACTCGGGCAGCTAAACGCCGTAAATTTTAGCCAAAATGAGATCGATTATATATTCAACCCGATGTACAACCTCACCAAATGTGCTAAAATCCTGCGCAAATGCTGGAACGCCAAAAATAAAAATATAAAAGACACAATCGAGTGCTACAACTACGGCATGCGCAAGCGCTACTCAAACCCTTACTACAAACGCTTTTACGAGCATTACGAGAAATTTTTCGGCAAGCCCTATTAAGAGTTAGTAAAATTTCGCTAAAATCGCGCAAATTTTAAAAAAGGATATTTCATGATACTGATCGCAGGACCCTGCGTGATCGAAAGCCGCGAGCTAATAATGAAAGTCGCGGAAAGTTTACGCAAATTTAACGAAATGAGTGGGGTGGAATTTTACTTCAAAAGCAGCTTCGATAAAGCCAACCGCACCAGCATCTCAAGCTTCCGCGGTCCGGGGCTTGAGCGCGGCTGCGAAATTTTAGCCGAGGTAAAGGAAAAATTCGGCTATAAAATTTTAACCGACATCCACGAAAGCTACCAGGCAAAGCCCGTCGCGCGCGTCGCCGACGTGCTGCAAATACCCGCGTTTTTGTGCCGCCAAACCGACCTACTCGTCGCCGCAGCCAGCACGCAAGCGGTAGTAAATATCAAAAAAGGCCAGTTTTTATCGCCGCAGGCGATGAAACACAGCGTCGAAAAGGTGCTGCAAACCCGCAGCGCACGGGCTTATACTCCGCAAAGCGGCGCGGCATCTAGCGATACAAAGGCCGCTCAAAACAGCGCCTGCTCTAGCGATACCGAAATTTACAGCGCGCAAAGCGGCGCCCGAAGCAGTACAGATAGCGGATCTTCGGTGCTAGGCGCGCAAAATTCTTGCAGCACCCGTCAGGACGCACAAAATTTTATTCATACTTGCGGCGCTGGAAGCGGTGCCGAAAGTACCGCTAAAGGTACGGCGACGCCTTGTGCCTCACAAAGCGATAACAAAAGCGAAACGCAAAGCACCTTGCAACCAAACTTCTCTCATACTTGCAACGCGCAAGACGGCTCGATAAGTGCCGCACAAAACGCGCCGCAACCAAGCGGCGAAGGGATGCACGATCTGGCGCGCCGCTACGGCGTTTGGCTCACCGAGCGCGGCAGTACATTCGGCTACGGAAATTTGATCGTCGATATGCGCTCGCTGCCGATTATGCGCGAGTTTGCGCCGGTCATTTTCGACGCGACGCACAGCGTGCAGATGCCTAGTATCGGCACTACGAGCGGCGGCGACTCGCGCTTCGTGCCGTACCTTGCGCGAGCGGCGGCGGCCGTGGGCGTGGACGGTTTTTTTTACGAAACGCACCCAGATCCCGCTCATGCGCTTTCAGACGGGCCGAATATGCTAAATCTACAGCAGCTAGAGCGCATCGTAGCGCAGACGCTCGCGATTCAAAAAGCGCTCGGATTTGGTTAAGACCTATTAAAATTCATCCAAGAAAAAAATAGGATAAAATTCTTAATATTTTTATCTGCCCAAGCTTAAGTATAATTCTGCAGATATATTACCAAAATTACGTTTTTTGTACGGTCTATATATTGGCATTTCTTTTAAACTTTTAAGCGGCTCAAGACTTTTGAGACTCTTCAGGGGCTTTAGCGGTGCTAGCCCACCATATGCTTCTTTAACGCAAGCAAAGGGATAGCCGTCTATATTATACATGATGCTACCTTCAAACCAACCTAAATATTTACCGTTAAACCCATAAATATTAAAATTATTATCTAAATAAGCAAGAGGGTCACCTTCCCATGAGTAAATAGTAAGTTCTCTATCAGTATCTATATAGACAGCCCATTCTCCACTACTATCTAAAAAATCAACTTCTTTAGAATAAATACATACCACAATACAAAATATTAGCGTAAGTATTTTTTTCATATTTTCTCCTTTAAAATAGACTTTTCATTTTAAAATTTTTACAGTAAAAATCAAAAAATGTATCCTTATCTGCAAAAATTTCTTTAAAAATTCCGTTTCGGCTTAATCCTACAAAGAGCGCGGCAGTACGAGATTGAGCGGAAAATGACTTTTTAGGATTAAATTCTATATCGCTGAAATAATCATATTTTAAAACTTTATCCGCTAAATTTGGATTTTGTTTTAGAGCGCTTAGATATAAAAAATCATAAAAATACGTTTTTGGCTCGGTACTAAAACGTTCACCGAAAAGCTCAAATCCACAAAAATTTCCGCTATTTTTTAACGGCGAATATTTTTTAGGATGAACTTTAGCACTAAAAATAATCTCTTCAAACGGACCGCCTCGCTCAAAAAATTTTGAGCCTTGAAAAAACCGTTCAACGCTAGCTTCTATGAAATTTTTATCTTCATCTTTCAAGCGAAGCTTTAGATTAAAAGCGCTTAATGCTTTGCCGAGAGGATTTGGCGATGCCTTACTGATTTCTAGAATTTTTTCGCTTTTAAGCTCGGCTCTAGCGTTGCTTAAAAGGCTATCTATTGATTTTATCTTTTGAGATAACGCAAAGCCGCTAAAGAATTCAAATTTTATATCTACGCTTTTTACAAAAGGACTTTTATCTATCGCATAAAAAATCGGTCTAATAGCCTGCATTTTCTAATTCCTAACTAGCGGTATTATTTCACTTATAAATTTTAGCGGAATCTTTTCGTAAATCATAACTTCAGCTTGTGAAATTTTGTATAAACTATTTTGAGCCTCACTGTGCGGTGGAAATTCTTGTATAGAATAAAGCCTATCGAAATCTAAATAGTTTTTGATGACACTATATTTTTCGATATGTGCCGCATTAGCCGTTGCATTTTGATCACTCATAATAAAAGCATGATAGAATAGTACGAACGGAGAGATCAAAATTATTGCAAAATCATCGCTTGGATGTTTTTCGATAAAAGTACGAAGCATGTAATTGTTGCTTATAATAGATAGGTGCACGTAATCTCCTAAATTCCGCCTATTATCTAGTTCTTTAGATAGATTATTAGTTAACAAATTCGGTTTTATATCGCCACTTTCTAAATGGCTTATGCTGAAAACTCCAGCCATTTTTATAATGGAGCTTAAATTTGAAAGTTTTGTTAAATGGATAAAATCGTAATATTTGCTCTTGCCTGTAAAATTATCATTAATGAAAGCTAGGGCTTCTTGATAGTTTTCGTCTTTGGTTAAATTAAACTTCGGCTCCGGTTTGAAATCCGCAATATCACCGACTTGAGGAATATTTGGGTAATGAAAATTCTTGCAGCGAGAAAATTTCTTTATATTCGCAATAGCGGCGTCTAGACTGGAATACATAACAAATCCTTAAAATTAAATTTAAGGTAAATGATACTCTCTCTTAAATTTTGACTTAAAATTATGATGGTTTTTTAATATAAATTTATAAGCAATTTACTTAATATATAGAATTTTTGCTGCATAGGTTAGTAATTTTTTACTCATCACACATATCGAAATTTAACCGCAAGGATATCAAACCGCTATTCTGCGCTTTATTTTGTATCTTTATCTAAAATTTTGTTTTTGTCGCTATAATGCGGCTTCTTGACCTTTTCGTCT
>NZ_CALKTS010000285.1 GCF_937997595.1 uncultured Campylobacter sp.
CATAAGGCTACGTAATTCTAACTTAAAATTCTGCTGCGTACCAATCTATGCTTTTTGGCACGCATTTGCTTATGACAAATCTGCCTCTTTATTTTAGCGCTTTGCTTGCACCAAAATCTATGCAGGATCCGTGTAAATTTACGCTAAATTCTGCTATAAAAGCGTTCGATTAGTTTAAAATTTTATCATTGAGTTTAGTGGCTACCGCCGCGATTTAAATTTAAACGCGGCGGATTTTAAGCCGCAGCCGACGCGTATTGTACCGGCCGCGGCTCGGCGCGCTATTTTAGTAGCTCATACATATCGCAGGATTTTTGCCAAGTTTCTTTAAACTCGGGCAGATTCATAAAAAGAGAATTTTTATTTTTGCCTAGATCGCAAGCTTTTTTAAAGTATTGTGCGGCTTTGCTTTTATCGTTAAAGTTGTAGTTAAATACCGCGAAATTGAAGCAACTCGGTAGGTCGCCCGCTATGTCGCAACCTTTTTTATAATAAACCGCCGCTCTCATTTCATCCTTTTTTACGCCCTTTCCTTTGTCATACATATCTGCTAACATACTGCACGATAGTTCTTCTCCTCCGTCACAAGCCTTGTCATAATAGGTTATCCCTTTTGATATATCTTTTTCGACGTCGACCCCGAGACTATATTTGATCCCCAATAATCCGCAACAAATAGTGCATTTCGCGTTACAATTTTTTTCAAGAGATCTGATGCCTTTTTTAGAATCTTCTTGCATTATAATTTCTGACACTGAAAGGCACCCTTCCTCACATCCACCATTGCAAGCTTTTTCAAACAGTTTAAACGACGTAGCATTGTCTTCGCATAATAAGCCGGCTTTGTAGCAAGACTCCATATCGCCGTTATTGCACTCATTTTCGAACTTTTCATACTCGGACGTGCCGAACGCAAAGCAAGCGGCGAGCGCCAACGCAAATAGCAATTTTTTCATTTAGTATCCTTTCCGGGTAAAATTTGGCTAATTTTACCCCCCCCCTAAAAAATTGATTAAATTTATCGCGAATTTTAATAAGGTAGCGAGAATTTAACGACCACGGATCCACCAAGCCCGCTCAAAATTTAAATTTTACCTGGATTGAGCTATAATCCCTTTTTTGAAATTTTAACCTTGGACTAAGAATTTGAAAATAGCGTTTTTTGACTCGGGTATCGGCGGGCTAAGCGTGCTAGCTGAGGCTCTGCGGCGGTTTAGCGGGGCGGAGTTTTTGTATTTTGCCGACGAGGATCACGTCCCCTACGGCACGAAAAGTAGGGCCGAGATCGTGCGGCTAAGCCTCGATGCGGTGGGATTTTTGGTCTCGCGCGGCGCGGACGCGGTCGTCGTTGCTTGCAATACCGCCACGAGCGCGGCTATCTTGGAGCTTCGCGGCGCATTTAGCGTACCCGTCATCGGCATGGAGCCCGCCGTCAAGCTCGCCGCGGACAGCTTCGGCGCGCGCCCGACGCTGCTCATCGCCACTCCGCTAACGATCGCGGGTGAGAAGCTCGCACGCCTCGTTGGGCGGCTGGAGTGCGAGACGTGGAGTCTGCCGCTGCCTCGCCTCGTGAAGTTTGCGCAAGATTTGGAGTTTGACTCGCCTGCGGTTCGGGCGTATCTGAGCGAGGAGCTAGCTAAATTTGAGCTTGAGCGCCTCAGTTCGCTCGTGCTTGGTTGCACGCATTTTAACTATTTCAAGGACGTTTTGCGCGAAATTTTGCCGTCTCACGTACGCATCATCGACGGCATCGACGGCACGCTAAATCGCCTTGCAAGCGAGCTGGGCGGAGGGTTAAAGCTTGCTAGCATCGAGGATTTGCCCTCGCGTGCAGCTAAATTTAACGCGGGCGGCGGCGCAAAATTTGATACGAATTCGTCGGCGCAAGCCGGTAAATTTTACGCGGAAAGGCGAGGCGCAGGCGACAGACAGAGAGTAAGAGACAAGAGCAAGCAGGGCGAGGGGGTCGATAAAAGCGCTCGCAGCGAGCAGGACGCAGGAGGGGGCAACGAAAGCTATGTCGGCAAAAATAATGCAGAAGAGTGCGGCAAGAGCGGCGGAGGGTCGGCAGGCGATGCGCACAGCGTAGAGCAGTGCGACGAAGACAAATGCCGCATGTCGCCGCGCGCCGTAGATGCGAATTCGCAGCTCAAGCTTTATTCTCGAGGCGGCGCGGATTTGTCCTTGGAATTTAAGCCGAGAGGCGAAGGAACGGGCATTTCGCGTGTGAATTATCCAAACGGCAACAGCGTGGAGTATTTTTACTCGGGCAGGGCGCTAGATGCGGCGCAGCTGCGCAAAGTAGAACTGTTTTTAAAGCGGCTCGATGCGATGCGAGCAATCGACTAGGCTACGCGCCCGTGCGTCGTAGATCCGTAGCGCAGGTTGGGATTCCAGTGCGTCATAAATCACGTCAAATTAAAATTCCTGTTCATCGCGGATCGCGCCGCGCGACTTAAAATTTAGATACGTGGTGGATCGCTCTGCGCAAGTTAAAATTTTGATGCGCTATAAATCGCAGCGCAAACTCAAAATTTCGTCGTTTCGTAAATCGCGCCGCATAGACTAAAATTTCGGCGCGCTAAAAAATTTAACTCGGCTTGATGATTTGGAAGCGGCTTCGCGCGGCGCGCGAGCAATAGCGCTTCGCAGCCGCCCGGTACGCGAAAATTAAAATTTTACGGGGCAAATGCTGCCTTCCGCCGCCCAGCACGTAAATTTAAGATTTAACGCACAACGCCGCCGTACGACTTGAAACAATATAGCGTGAGAAAGACGCCGTCGCTTCTTTAAATTTAATAGCGTAAGTCGAGATTGCTGTATGTGAGGAATTCCTCGCGCCGCACGAGCTGTCGCCGCAGATTTGAAATTTTAAATTTAGACTAGATCGTGAAATTAGCATGCCGCACTGCGAAATTTCACCGCCGCCGGTGAAATTTAGACTAGCCGCGCGGCACAAATTTTAAAATGATTAAATTTTAAGACGCCGCGCAGCCCGTAAGTCTTTTCTGCGCTAGCCAAGCCCGCAGGCTTTAAATTTGAAATTCCAAAATCCGTAAAGCAAGATTTCGCGCCGTATCGTTTCGCAGGAGGAATTTTATACGGCAAAATTCTAAGCCGCGTAGAGCGAACTTACTCCGCGCCTTCAGTGTATAGTAAGTTAAAATGAGCTTTACGCATAGCGCATAAGAGGAATTTTAATATTGAAATAATATTAAAATCTTATTTTCTCCCCGAGAAAACTTTTTATCCTCTAAGCCTACGATTTTTTACTTCTGCCCTCCAGTAAAATATTTTTTACGCTCATTAAATCTATATTCTTCTAACCCCTTACTTGCATTTTCACAATTTTTGTGCATTTTGCTTCCTTCTTCTATCTTATCCCAATCACAATTCTTTTCTACTTCTTTAGCTTCCTCTATATGCTTTTCATAGTATTCTACCGTCATAACTTTTATGTCATTGACCGATTCTTTTGCATTCACGCAATTTTTATATGAGTTGCTTCCGTCCTTTAAAGTATTGAAATCACACTTCGCTAAAACCTCTTTGGCTTCGTCCGGATGAGCGTCGTAATATTCTTTAGTTTTTACCTCGGTATCATCGCCGCAACCAACTAATAAAACAGCCAACACCCCCCCCAGAGGAACATCTTAGGATTTTTCATTTCATTCTCTTTGTTTGAAATTTATCGGTATTTTACTATCCGTTTACTTTGGAAATTTTGAATTGCAGGCGCATACGCCGTTTTAATGCGGCTCATTAAATTCGGCTTTTAAAATTTACTCGCTCTTTTTGAAATTTCGCTTTAAAATTTTACTCGCGCGACGGAATTTTATAGAGCGGAATTCTGCGGGATAAAGCAAAATTCCGCCAGGTAGAATTCCGCATCGCCGCGGAATTCGGAAGCGGAAGGCAAAAGCAAAATTTAAAAATTTACAGAGCTACTCCTCTATCTTTTTACCTGCAAATCGCACGAGAGCCCACGTAACGGCAAGCCCCATCGGCAGCGCGATCCAGACGCTAAGTCCTAGCGCTACGGGCAGGTAGCCCGCTAGCACGGCGACCGCGCCGACGGATAGAGCGTAAGGCATCTGCGTCTTTACGTGCTCGATATGATCGCAGCCCGCGCCCATCGACGAAAGGATCGTGGTGTCCGAAATCGGCGAGCAGTGATCGCCGAAAATCGCGCCGGTTAGCACACCCGAGATATTTACGATCATATAGGCGTGAAGCGCATCGCCCGAAAGCCCGTAGTGAAGTCCCACGGCGTTTGCCAAAGGTATGGCAAGCGGCATTAAAATTCCCATCGTGCCGTAGCTCGTACCCGTCGAAAAGCTAATGAACGAGCCCAGCACGAAAATCGCTACCGGAAGCAAGAATTTCGGCGTGTTTTGACTTAGCATATCGACTAGATAACGCGACGTGCCGAGCTCCTTGATGACAGAGCTGAGCGACCAGGCAAGTAGCAAGATCACGATCGTAACGATCATCGTCTTCCACCCTTTAATCCACGTAGAGATCGCCTCTCTGACGTCAAAAATTTTGCGGTAAACGCTCATAAATATAGACACGACCGTAGCAAGAAGCGCCGATTGAAAAAGCGCGACCGACGAGTTTGCGTTGCCGAACGTCGCCTGAAGCGTCGTAAAGCTTAGCGGAGCGGCTTTTGCGGCTGCGAGAGCATCGCCCTCAAGCTTGCTTAGCCCGCTAAAATAAAAACTCGCAAACGCGCCACAGATTAAGACAATAAGTGGGATAACGGCGTTTGAAGCCTGCGGCTTGATCCCCTCTTTGGGCTCTAGCGTTTTATCTTCTAGCTCGGCGATGTTAGAATTTTTAGAATGAATTTCGCCGGTCGCTGCGCGCCTTTCGGCAGAGAGCATCGGCCCGAAATCCCTGCGCATGAACGCTACGTAAACCACGAAAGCGAGCATGAAAAGATTGTAGAAGCGATACGGCATGGTCTGCACGAAGATCGAGAAGGCGTTTACGTTTTGCACGCCGATCTGATCATATCCCGCTCTTATCAGAGAGACTTCAAGACCTACCCAGGTAGAAATTAGCGCGATACCCGCAATCGGCGCGGCGGTGGCGTCGATGATAAAGGCGAGCTTTTCGCGGCTGACCTTAAATTTATCGGTGATCGGCCTCATAACGGGACCTACGATCAATGCGTTTGCGTAGTCGTCGAAAAATACGAAAAGACCCATAACCCATGTCGAAATTTGCGCCGAGATACCCGTTTTAGCGCGCTTGCTAATCCAAAGCGCCACGGCTTTCGTGCCGCCCGTCCTGCTAATCAGCGCGACTACGCCGCCGATACAAAGCACCTGCAAAAGTACGCCCGCGTTGCCTTTGCTAGCCATCGAGCCCACCACGCGCGAGACCAGATCCGTAAAGCTGCCCACAAGCGCGGAGATCGGATTGTCGTTAACGACAGCGAGCATATAGGTGCCGCTAAAAACGCCGATGAAAAGCGATAAAATCACCTCTTTGGTGATAAAGGCAAGCGCGATAGCCACAACGGGAGGCACCAGCGTCCATATGCCGAAAAGCTCGGCATTATGCTGCCTGGTCGCGTCGTCTACTGCAAACGCGGCAACCGATAAAAACATTAGTAATAGAATTTTTTTCATTTTCTCGCCTTAAAATTTAATGCTTCTCGATAAAAAGCCCAGCCCAGCTCTGCTGCGTCGCCATCGCCTCTACGACATTGATATTTACTCGGTGCGGCATCGCTAGGCAGCTTAGCACGATCTGCGCGATATCCTCGGGCAGGATCGCATCGACCCCCTCATACACGGCTGCGGCGCGCGCTAGATCGCCTTTAAAGCGCACCTCGCTAAACTCGCTCTTACAGATTCCCGGCGCGATCTCCGTCACGCGGATGCCGGTGCCGCGCAGGTCGTTGCGGATATTGCGGCTAAACTGCTTGATAAACGCCTTGCTCGCGCCGTAAACGTGACTACCCGGATAGGGCCACGCGCCCGCAGTCGAGCCGAGATTGAAGATATAGCCGCTGCCGCGCGCGATCATCAGCGGCAGCACCGCCTTGGTCGAATACAGCACGCCTTTGATATTCGTATCGACCATCGTCTCCAAATCCTCTACGGGCGTCTGCGCGATCCCCTCAAGCCCGAGCGCGAGCCCTGCATTATTTACGAGAACCTCGACGTCTTTGAAATTTTCAGGTAGCGCGCTTACGGCGTCAAACACCGCAGCCTTATCGCGAATGTCTGCGGCGATAATGTGCGTGTTGCCTAGCTCGCTCGCTAGCTTTTGCAGCCGCTCCTTGCGGCGCCCAAGCGCAATGATCTTATAGCCTTGCGCGCTAAGCGCCCTAGAAATCGCCTCTCCAAAGCCGCTCGTAGCGCCCGTGATGAATGCCGTATTTTTCATATGATCCCCTTTGCGTAAAATTTTAAATTTAGCGCAATGATAACGCAAAACGGATTTAGAATTTATGAATTTTATCTTGCGGCGCGGGCGCGGATGAAATAATACGAAGGCATTAGCAGGTTCTCTTGTGCGCACGAGCTCGCGAAGCTATTTGCTGGCAGGAAGGAGGTTTGCGGCTTAGCTACTAAAACTGCGTACCGATTAAATTTATAAAATTTAAATAAACGGCTTTATAAATTTAACCAAAGACGGCGTATCCGTCTGCTAAATTTATAAATTAAACCCCTAAATTTTGATTTTGCTTTGAAATTTGGTGTTGAGCCGAGCGCCATCGCTACCGAGTAGTAACGACGGCGCTCTGGTGGGTGTGAAATTTTAAATCTATTTGATCAAATTTAGATCCAGTGCAACTCGTCATTTTTAATCACGTCGAATCCATTATTTAGCACGTTTTGCGCGATCTGTTCAGCTTCAGCTAGCGAGTGCATCGCGAAGATGCCGCACTGAAATTTATTCAGCTCAGCGATGCCCTCTTGAGGATACGCCTAAAATATTTTATGCTTACGCTCCACGCCGTCGTGATGTTAATATTTGGTTTTAATAGCAACTAGCTCCAATAAAATTTTATCTGTCACGCACAAAGTCTTTTGCGTTTTTCGATTTAAAATTTGAGTCGCAAGAATTCCATTCGTCGTTTACGGATACTCAGAATAAATATTGTGGCTATTTTATACGTGCAAAGTAAGATAAAATTTGTAGTTCTCAGGCGTGGCAAAATCACGCACCCCGTTTTACAAATGGCAAAATAAAGCGCGCCAGAATCGACCCTAACTTGAAATTTTATTTAAAAAGCAAATCGGATTTTAGCTTGGAATAAACCTGCTCGCCTTTTAGCTCGCGGACGATTTGCAGCGCGAATTCCATTGCAGTAGCAGGGCCCCGCGAGGTCATGATGTTTTGATCTTTTACGACGTTTGCGGATGGGGTGTATCCCGCGTGTGCGACGGTCTTTTCAAAGCCCGGATAGCAAGTATAAGAGCTTTTTAGCACACCCGCGGTAGCTAGGGCCCACGGAGCGGCACATATTGCGCCGATTTTTGCGTTATTTGCATCAAAGTCGCGTAGGATCTTACCAAGCTTCACGCTTTTGGCTAAATTCTCCGCGCCAGGTAAACCTCCCGGCAAAACGATCATAGAAAATTCAGACACCTTAATATCATCCAAAATTTTATCCGCCACAAGCTCGATGCCGTGCGTGCCGCGAACGCATTTTTTATCCAGTCCTACAGATACCGCATCGATCTCTGCGCGGCGCAAAATATCGATCAGGCTCACGGCCTCGATCTCTTCAAAACCATTTGCTAAAATGATCGCTAC
>NZ_CALKTS010000286.1 GCF_937997595.1 uncultured Campylobacter sp.
CCAAAAATTTGTAAAATTTTAAGAGCCAGCGCGCCGCGAAACTGAGCGAGCTTTAAAACAGACTGCGGATTGTAGGCATAAAACATCGATTCTATCGCGACCTCATCGATTTTATGAGCGCTAAAAATTTGATCAATTGCCTCGCTCATCTGCGTCATTTGAAATTGCACGTTTTCAGCCTTCATTTTCACTAATCCCGCCTCTATGAGGGTGATTTTATTCACATCTTTTTCCAAAATCGCATAGCCTAAATTTCTAGTTCCCGGATCAATTCCTAAAATTTTCATAACCACCTTTCGCACTTATTCACAGTTTAATCACCGGTGAATAAACTGAAATTTACCGCAAATTTAGTGAAATTTAGCTAAAATAGCGGCTTAATTTATAAGGGAATTCAATGGCGACGTCGCAAGCACAAGAAATTTTATCGAATTTAGAGAAGGAAATTTTACCTACCGAATACTCTAGATACATTAAAAATTTGAAATTTAACGATAAAAACTCGACACCGGAATTTTTCATCTACAACGCAACTAACGAGTTTATCGCCAAATATACCCAGACAAAATACGGCAAAAAAATAAAAGAGCTTATCAAAAAACAGTTTGGACTCAACGACGTAATCGTTAAAATCACCTCAAAAGCTAAAATTTCGCCTAAAGAAAAGGTAAAAATCATCTCCGAAAAGCCTAAGAGCACAATTTTAAGCGAAAATTATAATTTTGAAAATTTCATCATTGGCGATTCAAATAAATTTGCTTTTGAGTGCTCTATCACGGTCGCAAAAGAGCCCGGAATCCGCTTTAATCCGCTCTTTATCTACGGACCTAGCGGACTTGGCAAAACTCACCTACTTCAATCAATCGGAAATTACTGCATTAAAAAAGGAAAAACCGTTATTTGCGTCACTAGCGAGCAGTTTGCTAATGATTTTGTCTTTAATCTCAAAAACAACTCGATCGATAAATTTAAACAAAAATACCGCAATTGCGACGTTTTGCTCATCGACGATATTCAGTTTTTAATCGGGCGCGATAAGGCTCAGGAGGAGCTTTTTTATACATTTAACGAGCTAAAAGACAAAAATTGCCAAATCGTTCTAACCAACGATCTGCCGCCAAAATTTTTAAAAGGCTTTGAAAGTCGCCTGACGACGCGGTTTGAAAGCGGCATCATAGCAAACATCACCCCGCCAGATCTAGAAACAAAAATCGCCATCATCAATAAAAAGAGCGAGGAAAACCGCGTTAGAATCCCACACGATGTCGTGGAATACATCGCCGCAAATATGGGCGATAATATCCGCGAGATTGAAGGCGCAATAAACAAACTAAACGCATACTCATCGATACTTCGCACGAAGATCACGCTGGAATTTACCAAAAGTACGCTGCAAGATCAGATCCATCAAAAATATTCAAGCGTGAGCCTAGAACACGTCATTGAGGTCGTCTCAAAAGAGTTAAACATAAAACCTAGCGAGCTAAAGAGTAAAACGCGAAGTAAAAACGTCGTAGAAGCGCGCCAAATTTGCATATATCTAACCAAACAGTTAACTCAAAACTCAATGCCAAAAATCGCCGCATTTTTTAATCTAAAAGATCACAGCGCCATCAGCAAAAATATCAAAAAAATCAACGAACTCATCCAAACCGACGAGATATTAAAGATAAAAATTGAAGAGCTAAAAAACAAAATAACCAAAAAGGATAAGAATGAAATTTAAACTTTATGAAAATAAAGCAAAAAAGGTGAATGAAAGTGAATAAAACAAAGCTACTTACTCACTGGATAAACTACCTAAAGACAAGCTTTAGGATAAGTTTTTCACAAAAACCGCTTACCAACTACTACAACGATAAAAATTTAAAAGGATAAAAACATGAAAGTGTTAATCACTAAAAAACTTTTAGAAGAGATAGTTTCAAATACTAGCTCCTATCTTGATAAAAAAGATCTAAGCTCAATAACTTCACATCTTTTAATGAGCGCTAAAGATGGAATTTTTAGTATAAAAGCTACCGATCACGAAATCGGACTAAGCTATAATCTTCAAAATGTCTCAATAGAAACGGAAGGCGAAGCTACTGCAAACGGAGGTAAACTTCTTAGCGTTATTAAAGGCCTAAGCGATGATAACGTGACTTTAGAAACCGTTAACGGAGCGCTATTTGTAAAGCAAAAAAAATCAAAGTACAAGCTTCCTATGTTTGAAACTAGGGATTTTCCAAACTTTCCTGCGGTAGAGGGCAAAAACAGCTTTAACGTAAATGCTGGAATTTTAGGAAGAAGTCTTAAAAAAATATATCCGTCGATCGATACGAACAATCCAAAATATGAGCTAAACGGCGCTTTAATCGACGTAAAAGAGGATTTTATAAATTTAGTCGGAACCGATACGAAGCGACTTAGCGTTTATAAGCTGATCACTCAATCAAAAGCTGGCGAGATAGATATTAAAATTTTGATTCCTAAAAAGGCGATAGGCGAAATTCAAAAGCTATTTTCGGACAAAATTAAAATTTACTACGACGAAAACGTGCTGCTAGCGGTGAGCGAGAATTTTGAGTTTTTTACAAAGCTTATTAACGGCAAATTTCCAAACTACGAGCGCGTGATCCCAAGCGATACGGCGTATAAAATTTTAATCCCGCGCGATAAGATGGTAAGTGGCGTGCGAGCGATAAACGCAATGTGCGAGGAGATGAAGGTTACCATTAAAAAGGACGGAATGGTTTTTGAGAGCATCAACGAGGACAATTCCGAGGCAAAGACCGAAATTGAAGCGACGATCGAGATAAACGGCGAGATAGTTTTTGGCGTTAAAAACCGTTTTTTACTTGATTTTTTAAGTAATATCGAGAGTGAAATTTTCGAGCTTGATTTTAATAGCTCCGATACGGCGTTCGTGCTTAGCGCGGATGGTTTAAAAACGGTCGTCATGCCGATAAATAATATTTAAAGGAAAATTATGAAGCAAAATTACGGCGCTAGTAATATTAAAGTTTTAAAAGGTCTTGAGGCTGTTAGAAAGCGCCCTGGAATGTATATCGGAGACACCAATATCGGCGGACTTCACCATATGATCTACGAGGTAGTTGATAATTCGATTGACGAGGCGATGGCAGGTTACTGCGACACAATCGACGTCGAAATCACAAACGAGGGAAGTTGTATCGTTAGTGATAACGGTCGTGGAATCCCCGTCGATATACATCCGACCGAAAAAATTCCTGCCGCAACGGTGGTTCTTACGGTGCTTCACGCAGGCGGTAAATTTGACAAAGACACTTATAAAGTCTCCGGCGGTCTGCACGGCGTGGGTGTTAGCGTTGTAAATGCGCTCTCAAAAAAGCTCGTTGCTACGATCAAACGTGACGGAAATATTTATAGACAAGAATTTGCCAAAGGAATTCCTACTACCGAGCTTGAAAAGATAAAGACTACTAATCGCACGGGTACTACGATCGAGTTTTGGCCCGACGGCGAAATTTTTGAAATTTTAGAATTTGACGATGAAATTTTATCAAAAAGATTTCGCGAGCTAGCGTATCTAAATCCAAAAATTACGATAAATTTTAAAGATAATCGCACGGGCAGAGACGAGCACTTTCACTTCGAAGGCGGCTTGGAGAGCTTCGTAAACGATATGAATAAAGCGCCTGCCATATCCAAAGCCGTATCGTTTAGTGATAGCGCGGATGATGTTATGGTTGATTTTGCGCTGATGTATAACGAAACGTATAGTGAAAATTTATTAAGCTTCGTAAATAATATCAAAACTCCGGACGGTGGTACGCACGAGGCGGGTTTTAGAGCGGGTCTTACTCGAGCGATAACAAATTACGTCGCGGCAAATGCGGCTGCACGCGAAAAGGACACGAAGATCACCGGCGACGACGTTCGCGAGGGACTCATCGCGGTAATTAGCGTAAAGGTTCCCGAACCGCAGTTTGAGGGACAGACTAAGGGAAAATTAGGTTCCAGCTACGTTAAGCCGATTGTGCAAAAGATGGCGTTTGAGGTGCTTAGCAAATATTTTGAAGAAAATCCGATCGAAGCGCGCGCCATTATGAATAAGGCTCTTTTAGCCGCGCGCGGTCGCGAAGCGGCGAAGAAAGCACGTGATCTAACGCGCAAAAAAGACAATATAAATTCCGTCGGCACCCTCCCCGGAAAGCTAGCCGATTGTCAAAGTAAGGATGCAAGCATCAGCGAAATTTATCTAGTCGAGGGTGATAGTGCGGGCGGTTCGGCGAAGCAGGGAAGAGACCGCGTGTTTCAAGCGATCCTACCGCTTAGAGGTAAAATTTTAAACGTAGAAAAGGCGCGGCTAGATAGGATTTTACAATCCGAAGAGATTAAAAATATGATTACGGCCTTTGGCTGCGGCATCGGCGAAGAATTTAACGAAGAGAAGCTCCGCTATCACAAAATCATCATTATGACCGATGCGGACGTAGACGGCAGCCACATCCAGACGCTGCTTCTAACATTTTTCTTTAGGTTTTTGCGACCTATCGTAGAAAACGGCTATGTTTATCTAGCACAGCCGCCGCTTTTTAGATATAAAAAGGGCAAAAAAGAAATTTATCTAAAAGACGAAAAGGCGCTGAGTGAGTTTTTGATCGAAACGGGCATTGATATGGGAGAGTTTGAAGGTATCGGCAACGAGGATCTGATCGATTATCTAAAAATCGTCTCAAACTACCGTTCGCTTCTAAATGAGCTTAAAAAGCGTTTCAGCGTGCTTAGTGCGATCAGATTTTTGATAGAAAACGACGAAGCGCGAAGCCTTGGCTATGAGGAGCTATTTAAAATTTTAAAACCGCGCCTAGAGAGTGAAGGATTTAACATCTTAAATTCCTACGTAAATGATGAAGGCATTAGAATTTATGTCCAAACTCCGAGCGGCTTGGAACAGCTTGTGATAGATGAGAATTTATTCGGCAATTATATCTTTGAAGAGGCGATCAGAGTTTATTCAAAGATCAAAGAGCGGGATGTAAGCTTTGGCAAGGATTTTATTGAAATTTTAGATGAAATCGAAAAAAGCTCGAAAAAAGGCGCTTATATTCAGCGCTACAAAGGTCTTGGAGAGATGAATCCGGAGCAGCTTTGGGAAACAACTATGAGCCCTGAAAATAGAAGGCTTTTAAAAATCAGCATTGCAGATGCACAGAGTGCTAGTGATACCTTTAATCTTTTTATGGGCGACGAGGTTGAACCGCGCCGAAACTACATCCAAGATCATGCCAAAGATGTTAAACACTTGGATATATAATGTCTGTTCTATTTAGTGAAACCAAAGAACGCGAAAATCGTTTTATAACGGCACTTAAAATTTCGGTGCCGTTTACCTGCGTTTTAATTGTTTTCGGAATTATTTTGTTCCGAAACGGCGAGTTTAAATTTGACGACGTAATTTTATTTTTGATACTTTTAATCTGTTATGTTTATTATGTCATTTATCAAATTTACTTCGGCTTCCAAAAGACTCTGATTGATCCCGTTACTCACGTGTTTGTGCGCGAGGAGATCGAGAAAATTTTAAG
>NZ_CALKTS010000287.1 GCF_937997595.1 uncultured Campylobacter sp.
AAATCAAAAGCGAAGCGGATAAATTTTAAACGGATGCTGCGCGGGTGAGCAGGCAAAGGCTCACGCCGCGCTAAATTTTAAATCCCGCACAAGCCCTACTTGCAGTCGCTAGGCTTAAATTCTACCCTTATAAATTCTTCGCCACTTTTTATCTTATAGCTCCATATCGCGCTGTTTATTAGCGGATGCATTACCTTCATCTGGTTGCAAAAAATTTGCTTATTTTGGCTATCTATGACATTTTGTATCACGGTTTTTTGATCATTTCCGACACTGTCAAATTTCATCCCCATGCCGTCATTTAGCTCGTAGTTGTAGATAAAGCTGCCATCTTTGCACTCAGCACCCGTTAATGTGGTAATTTCGTCGACTCGCATCGGCGCACTCTTATTGATACCTTCCACAGCCGCTCTGAGCTGGACATTAATCGCAGCTTGGTGCCGCAAAAAGCGCCGCGAAAGCAAACGGAAGTAATAAAAACTTTTTCATAATTCTCTCCTTAAAAAAATTTAGTAACGATATAAAAATTAATATTAATCGCTGCTTTAAATTTAGGGCGAATTTTTTGGTGCTGCGAATATGGAATTTTATGCAAGCGTAGCAGCGAACGCGAAAAGTTTATTTGCGGAGCTTAGCCCTAAAAAACGTAATTAGGCAGTATGTCAAAGTGCGGAATTTATTGGCTCGCCGCACTTAAATATGGGCTGTCAAGTTAATTTTATAACGCGATTTTTGCGGAATTTACGCAACTTGCGGGATTAAATTTGATGCCTAGAGTGCTGGCAAACTCGATATCAAAATCCAAAGCCCCAAATGAGTAAATACCGCAAGAAAGCGCGTCTATGAGAGCTTTAAAGCCTATCGCTAGATAGAGCTTAGGCGCGACGATCCGCAAGCGCGTGCCGTAAGATCGCCGCAACAAATTTTGCCACAAGACGGCAGGCAAAAATAAGCGACTAGATGCCCGCCTCACCACAAAAAGGCGTAAGCGCGATTAATTATCGTTGATTACGTCCAAAATTTCTCTAGCGTGCACGGCGTAATCATTCGCCATAGATTTTTGAAAAATCCCGCCGATCTGCGCGTATGAGCCCTGACCGCCACCGAAGAATTCCTCCTCGCCGAAGTTGCGCTCGTTTACGGCGATATTTTGGTTGTAGATCGGCTTTCCGTTTTTAAACATTTTTAGACGTAGATTGTAGCGCACGTAGGGCTTTGCCGAAACATCGATGCCGTCGGAGCTGTAAAAGCCAAAGCCGAATGAGCTAAGCTCAGGCGCGATAACGAGCCCTTTACCTTGCAGCGCTTTTTCGTCGTCGGTAACGCTTACGCGCCTTAGGTAGGTGCCGAAGAAGCGCTTTGCCTCGCCTGCGACGAACTCACCGACGTCGATTTTAAGCTCATCGTCTCTGCCTAGCTTCGAGCTTGCGGCGTAGCTTTTCGTCCCCATTAGCTCGCTAGGGATATAAATGAGCGCGCTTTGCATGGCGTTAGTCGCGCTTATAGTGTCATCAAACGGCGCTACGTCGGCGTTTTGATTAAACTGCGCTTCATATGCGCAACCGCTAAATAGCGCGCAAACTATTGCGGCTAGAAAGAAATTTTTCATTGTTTGCTCCATGTAAAAATTTTTGTAATTCTACCCTGCGGGTCTAAATTTTACGCTGAAACGGGCGGAATCGCTCTTCAATCCAAGCTAAAAAA
>NZ_CALKTS010000288.1 GCF_937997595.1 uncultured Campylobacter sp.
GCTGACCGCCGCCTATATCTAAGCTCATCTTATAACTTAGTGTCACGGCAGGAGCCTGCAATATGGTTGCGCCCGTATTGACGGTGGCGTTAAACTCACCATACGCCGCTTTACCTGGCTGCATTAATCCGCCTACAAGTACAGGACTACCGCCCGGTGTTGAAGAAGGAGTTAAGTCTCCCGCGCCTTGACCTATATAAAATTTCAATATATTACCGTCAAGCGCAGTAAACTGCCTATCGTTATAGATAGGATCCGTGACATTTGGGGTGCCGCCATTTATGACATCTTTCATCGTCTTATATGCACCCTTTTGACCATCGCGTAGATAGACCAGCTTCTCTGCAGCCGCCGCAGGTATGGTATCCGTAGTGGTATTGATAGGATCATTTACGACTAGCTCGTTATTTATAGTAGCGCTATCTTTGGTATAGGTAGCGCCGGCTTGACCAAAGTCGATCGATACTACCGCACCTGCTGCATCTTCGCTATCGCCGCCATTCAATCTATTTTCAAATTTCATTCTATAATAGATATTTTCACCCGCAACTACCGGGTTTTTGATCTGCTCAGGAGGTTCATGTAGTTTTTTTACATCCTCTTCGCTTCTTCGGTTACCATCATTATCAAAGAATTTAACCCAGTTAGAGGCGTTATAGACTTCATACTGATAGCACATTTGAGGGACATACAAATCGGCGGAAATAGCAATCATACTTATGAAGTTTTGATCGGCTTGACCTCCGTTGAGATCTTCATACGCCGCACCCAAAGAGATGTTTAGACTAGATTGCGCATTCTTCATCTTTGAACCGATATCGAATTCGTCCAGATCAAATCCACCTAAATAACCAGTGCCGTATGGATAGCTATACTTATAGGTGCCGTTATCATTTATAAGTAAAGCGACAGAGCCGTCGTATATATTAGCGCGATCGTTAGCTAACCGTTGATTAACCACACCGGATCCGTATAGCGAATCCATTTGTGCGGTTCCTTTGTGTTGAACTTTAAAATACTCGTCGGAGGTCATTTTTCTCTCGCCACCAAACCCTAAAAACCCTAGCTTTGCACTTACGGACCCACTTCTAGGTGTATAAAATCCATTGATGGTAGCGTTAATGTTTATAGGCGTATATCCATTATCCCAAGGGGTGAGGACAAAATAATCGCCGTAAATAGTTACGTTTTTTGGTTTAAAATATTTATTTTTATATTCTACGGCCTCTTTATAAGTCATTTTTTGACCCGTTACGCTATCGTTAGATTGTAAATTATCTAGCAAAGCCCTTCTGGACGGGGCGGTTTTATCATATACTACGATTATTCCCCATCCGCCGTACGGCCCAAGACGAACGCTGTTGAACTCTCCATTGGTAAAATCTGCACCGCTTTGATCCTCACCATCACTCGTTTTTACGTTTCCTACAGTAAATTCAATGCTGTCGGAATAATCTTTAAAATATTGCTTGACTAGATCGGTAATATCTTTAGTGCAGCCATATTTTAAACGCAAACGTAAGGGCTTGCGAGATTTTGCCAAAAAGTTCCAAGCAGCCGTTCCTTCGCATCTATCTCTATAAACATCTTCTATTATGCTAGCTTTACCTTTCGAGCTTTTCATTTTAAATTTCACCCGTGTATACCCCTTAGCAAAACCGGTCAATTTTTTTCCGTCTTTGCTTTTGTATTCTGCTTCGCTGTCAAAATCAGTCGTGCTGAATATATTTCCCTGCCAATAAAGTCTCGCATAGACTATATCGTTTTTAGTCACGCCCTTAGGAAGCCTCAAAACAGCTTTTGAACTATTCAAATAAAACTGTCCGTCGCCGTCATCTTTAATGTATGTGCCTTTTGCTCCCCACATGTAATCACGGCCTAGAGCAGAAGGCCAGCTTAAACTAATCACCGGCTTTCCGGTCACGGCGTAGTCTCCAAAGACGTATGTGCCCGCACCGCCGAATCTAACTATCGGCTTTTGGTTTAATTCGTCAGACCGATTTTTTATAGTGGTGAAATTATACAAACCCTGATTTCCGTTCCAATCCCAACCACTTCTGCCTTTCTTTCCGTCCAGCACGCCATCGTCACGATACTCGTTGCTTATTGGGGTAGCAGGATTTATCTTCACGTTCGACCTAACATCATCTGCGAATACTCCCGTCGCGAAACAAAACAACAGCGCTAAAATGGGCGCAAAGCTAAAACTCTTAACTTTCATGATACTACCCTCCGGTCAATAACATAATTTTTGACTATTATTTTACATTTTTTTTGCTTAAATTACAGTGCAATTTGAAAGATTTATAATTAAAATTTAATTTATTTCAAATGGGACGACAAATAACGACAACGCGATGAAAACTTAACGATGAAAAAATTTCATAAAATATAAAAAATGCGGAAATTTATCAAAAATTTCAGCAAATTTTAAAATTCAAAAGCTCTGTTACGATTTGATGTTGAAATAAATTTTACATCCGCTACGAAAAGCCGGCTCGCTTACGGCGAGTTGAGCGCGATTTTTTGCTCACGCAACTTCACCCACATTCGCTTTACGGCTTCACTGCTCGTAGATAATTCTCGCAACAAGGCTTGTCACAACTAAAAATCGGGCGGTATTACTCTGTAAAAATTCCTAGTGCAGCGAATTAAAGACATCGCAATTTAGACTTTGCAAAAACATGACCAGCTATTTTTCCAAAGTTCATCGGCGCTATGTTATAACAGAGACGATTTAAAAAAGCACCCGATCCGAATTTCATCAGAACTCGAGCGCTTGAAATTTCAAATACCCGAATATGAAATTTAGCTAAAACAGACCGAATTTACCGTCCTTGCGCTTATAAAGCACGCGCATTTTAGCATCCATATCGTTAAAGACCAAGAACTGATCGGTGCTTTCTTTAAGCTTATTTAGCGCCTCATCGATCTCTAGCGGCTTATATAGATCCAGCTCGGTAGGAACGATCTCATCAACTTCATCGTTTAAATTTGGCTTATTGGCACCGACCGCATTATCTACGGCGTTTTGCTTCATTTCGTCGCGATTTTTGTGAGAATTTACCTTATCGTGGTATCTGCGTAGAACTTTTGAAGCACGATCTACGATGAGATCGACGGCAGCGTAGAGATCTTTATCTTTTTGACGCACAACGATAGTGTCTTGATGCGCTAAATTTAGTGAGAAATCCACCACGAAGCCCTTTTTGCCTTGCTTCTCGTCAGCAGAAATTACACAACGCCCCGAGATGATGTCGAGATTATATTTTTCTAGCGTCTCAAATGCGTTTTCTACATAATTTTTAATAGCTTCTGTTAGCTCAAACTGCTTACCTACGATATTTAAATTCATCGCCTCTCCTTTACATTATGGTTTTTGAATAGTGCGCCTATGATACGTAATCTGCGGCCTCCCCATAACCGCTACGTTAGATTTTACTACTACATCTACGAGTGCGGCATGACTTAAAATTTTACCTACGCTGCCATTTGCAAGTGTTTCGGACGAGCCTTGCCCAAAATTACTATAAGCGACGGTATGATTGCCGGGCGCACCCAGCTGTGTATCGAAATATCCGAATGTCACGGTGATATCAAACATCTTTTGAGCTGGATCATTTGACGGATACACAAGAGTAATCGTATTTAGTGTAGGATTAGTCGCAGCTGTAGCGTTCTTCTCCTTAAGCTCAGTAGTTAGATACTGGTGCTTTTGCATAGCAAGGACTGCTAACTCCGTAGCGCTCTGAGCTAGTAGTAGCGCCTGCTCTCTGCCTTGAATATTATTGACATCGCGAGCCGTCATAGACGCGATAGATAGTGCCGTAATCGCCGTAGTCGCTACAATGATGATAAAAAATATGGCTGCTACTAGAGCGAAGCCCTTTTGCATAGTTTTCATTAGTACACCACCTGTGCTTTACAAACGTTTAGATCCAACTCTGCGGGATCGAAATTTCTGCCGTCGTCTCTCATACATAGCTTAAGCGCAACGGCACCGTTATCATCCTTAAATTTAAACAAGCTCACATCCTCGGCTAGTAGCGAGCTACTAGCAGTGTCATATGAGTGCGCATCATCTGCAACAGTGCTCCATGGACGATAGTTATATTTCAAGAGTAGATTAAAATTCTTACTTAATACTTTACCTGCATTATTTTTCATATATGTTACGACTTGATCTGGAACAATCGCGTAGGCACTATGAGCTATATAGTATTGCTCGGAGAATTCCTGTGATTTATCGTTGTTCGGGTTCAACGGATATTGATTTATAGTGATAGTCTCACCTTCCATACTACCGCTACCCGCAGCACTAGGAGTGCCTACGGCGATCAGCACGCGATTGCTACCGTTCACGTCGACCTTTCTATCGTAGCCAAAGCCTATACCTACGCTAGTAGGTGAAGCATCATTCGTGACGACCCTAAAGATAACGGCAACTTGAGTATTAGTGGACGATTTACCGTATTCCGTAGCTCTTAAATTTCCAACTATATTAGCCACTTGGGGGAAATCGCTACCTAGGGATACCATATTGAATGTAGCTCTCGTATTTCCAATGTAGCCTGCATCTTCTGTACCTGTTTTCCATTTGTCATCTCGGAGTTGAGACATCGACATAAAGCCACTCCAACCCGGAGTTCTCTTATTTATATTTCTCGTCTCTACGCTTTGTCCGATCCACTCTAATATATCGTATTTTGGATCATCTAAAGCGCTAATTGGCACAAATTGGTTTGAGCTAAGTTCTCTGCCTATAGTAGAGCTTTTTATTCTATCTTCCAAGCGATTTGTTATTAGCATCATTGCATTTTGTGTTCTAGCTTCCAGCTGATTTACTGCACGTACATGCACATAGGATTTATATATCTTTGTGTATAGATCAGCGCCAAACATCGAGATGATGCCTAGCACTACGATAACAAATACAAGCTCTATAAGGGTGAAACCTCTTTTCATCTCGCGCTCCTATCGGGAATATCGTCTAGTGACGGCTGTCTGAACGCCGACGCCGATATTGGATAGAAACGCTTTTAAAACTACTGATTTGGCAGTACCATCTTTAGCTACGGCATCGTTTAGATCCGTGGCGGCAACCCTAACCATCTTTATATTGGTAGGGGAGCCATTGGCTGGTTGATCACTAAGGGTTCCGTTTATATCGGTACCTTTAGCATAATCTTCCGCAGTAAAAGGCTCTACTACATAATCTACATCGACATTAATCCTAGTATTAAGGATAAAATCACCCTTGCTACTAGAGCCCACCAAATCACCAACCGTTATATCCGTCGTGAACTGGTCGAAATCGTCGATATCGTTATAACGACCGCCACCGAAAGAAATTCTATTATCTCCTTTGCCGAATTGCCCTTTCGTAGCCGGAGCTTGAGTGCTGACCTCGCGCTTACTAGCTTCATCTAAAATTCCCGGTCTAGCTTCCATAGTGCTATTATCCGGTAACTTTATCGACGGATTTACCGATAAAATTCTTTTCATGCAGCCGGTATCGCCTCCGCAGCTAGCATCTCCTGCATATGCACTATCCCACTGCGCTTTAGATATACGAGACATAAAAGCTTTAGCATTATATACGAGCTCCTCTTTGATCGCAAGGGCATTTAGCTCGGTCGTCTGCGCGACGATACGCGGGATCGCCATCGTCGTGATCGCCAAAATCACGATAGTAAAGATCAGCTCAATTAGAGTAAAACCTTTTTTCATCTTACATCCTTTCTTTAAAATTTTGAAATTACGGAAACGCAAACTTACTCTGCGTTATCGGCGCTAATTATACTATTGTTAAACTTAAATTTAGAATTTATCGCGTAAATTTTTTTGGTTTACAAAGATTTTTAAGCCCGAACGCACAAAAATTTTAAAGAAATTCCATTTTTAAATTTGAACGCGGAATTTAAGCTTGCATTTACTCAAAGACTATAAAATTACGAGCTAAATAAATTCCAAGGATTTTTTATGACAAATCTAAGTAAAATTCTATCCGCTCTCCTATTTATCGCGTTTATCGGCGGCTGCAGTGGTAAAGGCGACGGCGAGCTTTTTAACCTAAGCCCCGAGGCATGGTATTCTAAAATTTTAGAAGATATTAACAACGCAAATATGGAGGATGCCGAGAAGCACTACACTAGCTTTTCTAGCGAGCATATCGCTTCGCCTCTGCTTGAGGAGATGACGCTCATTATGGCGTGGGCTTTTGTGGAGGATGAAAACTACGAGAAAGCAAACAAATACCTAGACGAATACATCCGCCTCTACGGCACGACGCAAAAGATCGAATACGCGAGATTTCTAAAAATTAGAGCAAATTTCGACTCCTTTAGCCGCCCAAATCGCAACCAAAAGCTAATGCTAAACAGCATCGACGAAATTCGAAAATTTATAGCTGAATACCCGCAGAGCGAGTATCGTCCGCTACTTGAGACGATGCTAACAAAGCTCAGACTTGCCGAGCATCAGCTAAATATCGACATCAAAGACCTTTACCAGCGCACTGACCGCGAAAGTTCTGCCAAAATTTACGAGCAGCGCATCGAAGAATCCCCGCTAAACGGCACCGACGTAATCAAACCGCGCTCGCCTTGGTATCGCGCGATTTTCGAGTAGGAGGAGCGATGCAACTGATGCAAAATACAACCTTCCCTAGCGATCTGCCTATCATCGTCGAGGACGAGCTATTTTTATATCCATTTATGATAGCGCCTCTTTTCATCGGCGACGAGCATAACAAAAAAGCCCTCGATCTAGCCGCCAAAAACGAATCTATGATAATGGTCGTAAGCTCAAAGTCGGAATTTAGCGGCGATAGAAGCTTCGGCGGTATCTATAACGCAGGCGTAGTGGGCTCCGTGATGAGAACCGTGCCGCTTCCTGACGGTCGGGTTAAAATTTTATTCCAAGGCGCGCTAAAAGGCAAAATCGTAAAAGAAATTTCGCAAGATCCGCTGGTCGCTACCGTCGATATCATCCACGACGAGCGCGGCAACGATCAGAAATTAGACGCGCTAGTAAGCGTGCTAAAGGAAAAAACCAAGACGCTTAGCACGCTCACGCATTTTTTCCCGAACGATCTACTTAAAACCATCGACGACGGCACCGACGCCGCGCGCGTCTGCGATCTCATTTTAAGCGCACTGCGGTTAAAAAAGCAGGTAGCCTACTCGTTTTTTACCGAGAGCAACTTGCAAAAGCGCCTTTTCAACCTCATCAACTACATCTCCGACGAGATCGAAGCGCAGAGGCTCGAAAAGGAGATCAAAAGCAAAGTTCACTCCAAGATCGACAAGACGAACAAAGAGTATTTTTTAAAAGAGCAGCTCAAACAGATCCAAAAGGAGCTCGGCGGCGATGCCGATCGCGACGTCGAGATCGAGGAATACCGCAAAAAGCTGGAAGCCAAAAAGCCCTATTTAGGCGAGGATGCTTATAAAGAGATCAAAAAGCAGATCGATAAATTTGCCCGCCTCCATCCGGACAGCGCCGATGCCGGGCTAGTGCAGAGCTATCTGGACTGGGTTTTGGAGGTGCCTTTTGAAAAGACCGCCAAACACAAGATGTCTATCGAGGGCGTCACCGCGCAGCTAAATAAAGACCACCACTCCCTAAAAAAGCCCAAGGCGCGCATCGAGGAATATTTCGCGCTAAAGCAGCTTTTAGAGCTTCGCGGCACAAGCGGCAAGAAGAGCAAAGAGGACGGCAAAAACGGTGGCGCAATTCTGTGTTTCTACGGCCCTCCCGGCGTGGGCAAGACGAGCCTTGCAAACTCCATCGCGACCGCGCTTAAGCGCAAACTCATCCGCATCGCTTTGGGCGGGCTCGAGGACGTAAACGAGCTACGCGGACACCGCCGCACCTATATCGGCGCGATGCCCGGCCGTATCGTGCAAGGCCTCATCGAGGCAAATCAGATGAACCCCGTCATCGTGCTTGATGAGATTGATAAAATTTCAAGTTCATACAAGGGCGATCCGACGGCGGTTCTGCTTGAAATTTTAGACCCCGAGCAAAACTCGAGCTTTAGGGATTACTATCTAAATTTCAACATCGATCTTAGCAAGATCATCTTTATCGCCACGGCAAACGACGTATCTCTCATACCAGCACCTCTGCGCGATAGGATGGAGTTTATCGAGCTTAGCTCATACACGCCGCAGGAGAAATTTCAGATCGCCAAAGACTATCTGATCCCTCAGGAGCTGCAGCGCCACGGCTTAAAAGCCGCCGACATAGCGATCAACCCCGCAGCTCTTGCCGAGATCATCGAAGAGTACACGCGCGAAAGCGGCGTGCGAAACCTGCGCCGCCAGATCGCAGCGATCTTCCGCAAGGTCGCGGTTAAAATTTTAAAAGACAAAGAGTTTAAAAAGATCGTCGTGACGACGAAAAATTTAAGCGAATTCCTAAATAAAAAGGTTTTCGAGATCGACGAGGTTGAAAAACGCGATCAAATCGGCATAGTAAACGGGCTTGCGTGGACTGCGGTAGGCGGCGACGTGCTCAAGATCGAAGCGGTCAAGATCAAGGGTAAGGGCGCGATGACGATCACGGGCCAGCTCGGCGACGTGATGAAAGAATCCGCGCAGATCGCCTTTAGCGTCGTGAAGGTGTTAATCGACGAGGGCAAGCTACAAGCGGGGCAAGGCGCGGAGGTGGCAAAAGCCTCACGCGCGGGCAAAAACTCCGCATTGCGCGCAAATGGCGGCGCGTCTAAAAGCTCGGCGGCGCGAAATTTAGGCGCGGAGGAAAATTCCGAAAGCTCGGAGCAGATTTATAATAAATTTGACCTTCACATCCACGTACCCGAGGGCGCGACGCCGAAGGACGGACCGAGCGCGGGCATCACGATGAGCACGGCGATCGCGTCGATTTTAAGCGAGCGCGAGGTACGCGCAGATCTAGCGATGACGGGCGAGATCACGCTAAGCGGCAAGGTGCTGCCGATCGGCGGGCTTAAGGAGAAGCTCATCGCCGCGCACAAAGCCAAAATCGCTGAGGTTTTGATCCCGCGCAAAAACTACGAGCGCGACCTAGCGGAGATCCCGGACGAGGTCAAAAACGATCTGAAAATAACGCCGGTGGATCGGATCGAAGAGGTACTGAAGCTGGCGCTCGTTTAAATTTAAAGCGCCGCTTTAAATTTAGCCGCTTTAGTCGCGCGTTGGAGGTTAAGAGCCTACAGGAGTATCTGGGCGGCGAATGAGGCTAAAACTAAAATCGTCAAATTTAGCCGCCAAATTTGACGTCCATAAATTCAGCCAAATTTAGATGTTAAATTTGCATTCTAAATTTGGCTGAGCGCTACCATAGACTCTGAAATTTTAAAATCCTACCGCAAGGCGCACGGAATTTTAAAACTCTTTAGATTCCCGCTTGCGCCGTTTGCGATCAAAATATAAAGCAAGAAAATGATAAGACTAAAAGCAAGATTAAGATTGGCTGCAAGGAAGCTTGAAATCGCCTTTTTTGTTAGCCTGATCGCTTATATTTTGGCTGCTTTGAGCCTATTTATCGTGCCCGAAGACATCTTGTCCGCTCACGCAGATTTTAGAGATTTTACGGCATTTATGGCGGATTTTTATCCTGCTATAAACGTAGCGCAGACTAAAACCGCCTTTGGCGACGTAGCGTCGTTTCATCTTAGCTATTTGTACTTTTTTATGCTAGTTTGTTTGCTGTTTGCGGGACTTTACGGCGTGGCAAAAGGGGCTACCGGTAGGCTTGAGGAAAACAAAAACAACGCCCAAGCGCTTTCGCAAGGCATTATTTTATTTGCGCTTATCGTATGCTTTTTGATTTTCGGCGGACTGGATGATTTTTACTCTGGTTATAGCATATGGCACTCTTATCGCCCGACGCGAGAGTTCATAGCACAGATGAGGCTAGAATTATTTTCATACTATGAAATGATCGGCTTTGGCATTGCGAATTTTTGCGTGATGATATCGGCATATCTTATTGTGCAGATTTGTAGGCAGCTGCTGGCATTTGTTTCGCTTAGGGCTCGCCAAACGACTGCGTTTTTCGGACGGATTTTCGGACGTCGCTAGCCGACTCGGTAAGGGTTGTTTAAATTTGACCGTACTCGTCGATAAATGAGCGCAAATTTAGCTCAAATTTGACGCGCGAAACGCTAAATTTAAACGGCTAAAACCATAAATTTAAGCCGCGCGGCGTATTTGCTTTAGTTTTATTCTGATAAAATTTGCTTGTAGTAGCGCTCCTTCTTTATTCGGCGAGTTTGTGAGCCGCTCTAGCGCCTCTTTGGCGAGTTTTTCGGGTTCTCTTAAATCCTTTTTGCGCTTAAATTATCTAGCAGCTTTGTTTTTGCCTTCGCCGCGCTTAGGCACAAAAAGTCAAAACATACGTAAATGCGAGCAAAATCTCTGCGCAGGCGAGATAAATGCTAAAAATTTTCGTCGAAATCAGCGCGATATAAAGCGATAAAATACACGCGGGCGCGAACATGGCGAGGCTAAATTTGGGGTCTTGTAAGCAAAGGCGCGTGGCAAATTTAATAAAAGCGTAAAATTTCGCCAAAACGCCCAAAGCGAAGTATCCTACCGCCGCCAAAAACAGTGCGCAAGCGCAGTAAAATATAATCATAAAAGTCGTTTCGCTTAAATTTTCTCCTTTTTCTTTTTAAATTTTAGAGTTTTCGCCGTTTAATTTGGCTTAATCAAATTTAGCTTTACCCTGCTAGCTCTCGCCCAAATTTAACCCCAGCTTAAGCATAAGATTATATACTTTGGCTTTAAATTTAAGGCGGCAAATGAGATCTCAGAGTGAATTTTTCGGTGTTTTCGTCACGCTTCTTGGCGGCGTATTATGGGGATTTAGCAGTGTTTGCGGGCAGTATCTGTTCACGCAAAAGGGCGTCAGCGCCGACTGGCTCGTGCCCTACCGCCTAGGCCTCGCCGGGCTTGCGATGGTAGCGTATTACATCGCTCGCTCGCCGCGCCTAGCCCTCGCTCCGCTAAAAGATCGCGTGCTTTTGCCGCAGCTGCTCATCTACGCGTTTTTTGGGCTTATGATGACACAGTATTCGTACTTTTGCGGTGTCGAGCTCTCAAACGCCGCCGTCGCGACCGTGATCCAGTACTCCGCGCCCGCGCTCATCCTTGCCGTCGTTTGCTTTTTAGAACGACGCGTGCCTAAAAAGGTCGAGCTCATCGCGCTCATTTTCGCGGTGCTGGGCGTCGTGCTGCTCGCTACCCACGGCGATCTTGGCTCGCTCGTTATCAGCGCAGAGGCGCTGGTTTGGTGCCTCATTAGCGCGCTTGGCGTCGTGATCTACAGCCTCATCCCGACTAAGCTAAATCAAAAATACCCCGTCGCGTTAAATTTAGGCTGGGGCATGGTCATCGGCGGCGGCGCGCTTGCGCTTTACACGCGGGTTTGGCAGCTGGGCGGCGTGAGCGACGCAGACGGCTTTGCGGCGCTTGTCGCGGTGGTGATTTTAGGCACGATATGCGCGTTTAGCTTTTACATGACGGGGCTAAAGATAATAGGCGCGAGCAGGGCGAGCATGATCGCGTGCATCGAGCCGGTGAGCGCGGCGGCGTTTGCTTATTTTTGGCTGGGGACGGAGTTCGTGTTTCTTGATTTTGCGGGCTTTACGCTCATTATCTCGTGCATATTTTTGCTGGCTAAAGATAGGAAAAAGGCGTAAATTTGGAGGAGAGATGATCTATTTGGCGCAGACGGATACGACGGCGGGATTTTTGAGTAAGGATTTTCGCGAGATAAACGCACTCAAACGCCGAGCGGCGGACAAACCCTGCCTCATAACGACGGCGAAGCTTAGCGAGCTAAAAAATCTCGCTCGCGTGCCAGCTAAATTTAAAAATTTAGTGCGCCGCGCGAGGAAAACGACCTTTTTATATCCAAACGCCAAAGCCGTGCGTGTCGTAAAAGAGTGCGCCCACGAGGAGTTTTTACGTAAATTTGACTGGCTCTACTCCAGCAGCGCAAATTTAAACGGGCAAAATTTCGATGAAGCCTGGGCGAAAGCGGCGGCGGATCAGGTCGTGGATCAAAATTTCAGCCAAAACGAAAGCTCGAAAATTTATAAAATTTCAAAAATGCGCTTAAAGCGGCTGAGGTAGCGCTGCACTCAAAATTTAAACACGCAAAGAGCGCTCAAAAAAGAGGCGCCACGGGAAGTAACTTTATAAATTTAAACGGCTTTGCAAATTTAAAACTGGATACCTCGCTTCGGCTACCGCATCCTCTGCACAATTTAAAACGGCTTTCTAAATTTAAAATAGCTCTGTAAATTTAACCGAACCGCAAAATCCCGCCGCAAATAAACCGCGCAAATACCGTCTGAAATTTTAAAAAATCACGAAAAGATCACGGCAAACTCGTAGAAAAATTATATAAAAAGCCACAAAATTCTACTGCAGATTGTCGCCGATTTCTATCAGAGCCGCTACGTGCCGATATTTTAATAAAAGCTACGCGGCCTGCTTTAGATTAAAATTTCGCCGCTTCTGCCGATAGTTTTAATTAAAATTTCATCGCCGCGTGAGTAAATTTCGATCAAAATTCTATCATCGCCATTGTATATCAAAAATCCCACCATCGCCGATATTATCGCCTTTCATCGCTACTATTATTGCTTTACCTAGCCGCTATTGCTACTGCCGCCGCAGCAAGCGCCGCAAAGCCCTGCGCGTCGCTCACGCCCTTTAGCTGCCAAAGCTGCGCGTAAAGCGCAAGCGGTCTCCATTGCCGCACCAAGACGACGACCGATCCTCGATAAAATTTCCGCCGCCCGCCGCGTAGCGCATCAAAGCAAACGCCGTAAATTTTAAAATTTAAACCGCCTCTCGCCGCACGGTACCGATAAATTCCGCCGACTAGTCCTTCATTCACGCATAAATCATAAATTTTCATGAATTTAACGCCGTTATTCTTGCTTTATATTAAAATTTCGCTAAAATTACCGCATTAAATTTGAAGCGCAA
>NZ_CALKTS010000289.1 GCF_937997595.1 uncultured Campylobacter sp.
GTTGCTTCTGAAATTTTAGTTAAATTTGATATCTTTGATGCTTCTATATCTTCTGCGAAGTACTTTAAAATTTCTCTAAATTTCTTTTCTGAAATTTGGGAACGGACTATATACCTGTTTTTCATAGCTCTCATCGTAACTTACTACTCCTTTGTGTGAGCTTAAGTTAAAGAGAGCCAAAATTTTTTGCTACAGACTCACTTTTACGACCGAAATTTTACACCCGCGGTGCATAAAATTTAAATCGCATTTTAATCGCGCTTTGTTTAAATTAAATCAAATTTTAAAGCGGAGGCGTCTTTAAACGTAACGCTTTCATCTGCGCATAAAAATCACGCCCACAGTTTGCAAAAAATATCCACTCGCAGAATTAAATTTCAAAACGAACACAGCCGCAAATGAATTACATATGCAACGGTGCTTGAAATTACGCGCGAGATGCTGTCTAATTTCACGGCGTAATTTCGCGAGCGATGGCGCAAACTAAAGCGCGCACAAAACCCACTCACTTCGGCTTCGACGCATCAAATTAAAAGCGACGCGCGAAGCAAGGCCCTCCAACCCGCTAGAATTTTGCCGATTAAGCCACCTTGTTTAATTAAAATTGCGCTTTTATTTGCTCTGCGGGTTTAAATTTCGCTCATCTTAAAGCTCGCTGCGAATTTTAAAATTTTAACCCGGCACTCGTCGCTTCCCTTAAAATTTTAAAATTCTTAAAATTTTGGCGAGATTAAGGAGAGATTATGAAAAAAGTTCTACTTTCGTGCGCCTTGGCGGGCGCGCTTTTTGGCCTCGAGATCGACGGATTTAGCGTACCTAGTGGTTCGCTCATTACCGATGACGCTTTTTACATCGCAAATCGCGGCAAAAACGAAGATTCGCTAGGCAGGAACGGTTTTATCAGCAGGATCGTAAAAAATTCCAATGTCGTTGAGACAAATTTTATAGACGATCTGGTAAATCCTAGCGGAATGGCGCAGATCGCGGGCGTGCTCTATGTGTGCGATCTGGACGCGATCAGGGGCTTTAGCAAAGGTCAGGAGGTTTTCAATC
>NZ_CALKTS010000290.1 GCF_937997595.1 uncultured Campylobacter sp.
TCGTGGGCTTTTACGACAAAGCGGGCGAGAATATCTTTAAAATTTACGTCTCGCGCGATGAGAAAGGACAGCTGCTAGCCGAGCAAGACGCAAAATTTGAAGCGTTAAAAGCCGCGATTTAGCGCTCACACAAAACTCGTCTTGCGCGGTTTGCGTAAAATTTGCTCTTGTCGGGTATTTAGGCTTGATCTCGCCTTTTGCGCGCGAGATCAAATCCGTAAAATTCTACTGCGAAATAACACTACATGCACTCCTGCGGGTTTGCGCGCAAAATTGATCCGCGCCGCCGCCCTCTTTATCTCCCGCCTATGCGTATTTATGGTTTTGATCTGCGGCGTAGAATCGCCTCCTTTTCTCGCCGCCTTCATTTAAAATCGATCTTGTCGGTTTAATTTACCAAACCGACTTTAGCGCGCGGGAATTGTTTTTCGAATTTGACGCAGGATCGTCCTTTTCTTCATTTCATCCCAAGCGCGCGCAGTATCTTGGGCGCAAAGAGTTTGAATTTAAACGGGCTTGCGGCAGGGCGAATTAAACGGATAAAATTTAGTCGGAGGATTTATGCAGCCGCGTTTTTAACGGTCTCAAATTTTAAATTTTAGATTTGCTGCGCTGCGCCACCGTAAGGCGTAAATTTTGAGTACAGGCTGTTTTGATCGAGCGCAACTTCGGGCGATTACAATTTTAAGCGCGCATGATTTTAAAATTTGCGCCGCGCCGCTAGCTTTATTCTATCTTGTCGCGCCGGGTTCCGCTCTACCGCGCCTATCTTCTGCCGCATCTCGTCTTGTTTCGCTTGTGACGTCCCGCTTAGCGCCCCGTTCGTTTTTTAAAAAGCGGCGTGCGACCGAGATAAAAACCGCCCTACTTCGGATCAAAATTTTATTTTTTCTCAAAACAGATCCCGACAAAGATAAAATTTTATAAAATCTACCATTTTAATTTCATATCTCAAAAACGTTTCGCCGTTACGCAAAGAGCGTTAAATTTTAAAATTGAAATTTTATACGTTAAGCTTAAGGCTTATTAAACTCCGATATTTAGGGCAATACAGACTCGAATTTTTATCTTTTATTGCTATAATTCCCTCATAAATTTAAATCTTAAGATTAA
>NZ_CALKTS010000291.1 GCF_937997595.1 uncultured Campylobacter sp.
GCAACCGCAGCGCCAAGCTCGCCAAAGCCCTAAACGAGCGAGGCTACAACGTCACGAATCTACTCGACGGCACGAAAGAGTATAATTACGAGCTGGTGAAATAGCTCGGTTCGGGCTTTTGAAGCGAAATTTTAAAAGCCCGAATTTTATAAAATTTGCAAATTTTTCATAATTTGATGGTTGCTTATTTTACGGCGCGAAATGTAAAATTTAACTTCGCGCCTGGCGCGTAAATTTAGGCACCGCAAATCCGCAAGATTTTAGCGGAGCTTTTGTGCTACATTTGGCGAGGCTTCATCGCGAGCAAAATTCTACACGCATTGGTTTGGTGTAAAATTTTACTTTGGAATTCCGCTCTCGGAATTTTGCGGTGCGAAGTTCCAAGCGGCGAAATCTTTCAAAAATTTTAAATTTCAGCAAATTTAACTATTCGGTATGGATGAATTTCATTCAAAAACATGATCAAAAACTTTTCGCGAGTTTTAAACCTCGCAAATTCTTGATTAAATTTTGGCTCAAGATAAGTTAAGTGGATTTTCTCTTATCATTTTTAGCAGAATATGATAGAGTTCTCTTGTGTCTTTACTGTTATTATATCTAAATTCACACTCTTTTAGATGAAGCAAGAAATTCTCTTTCTTTATTCCTTTAAATTTAGCTAGTCTATGTTTAGCGTATCCCCAGAAATTCTCAATACCGTTTATATGGTTTTTGCCGTTTGCGAATTCATTCTTTGGAGTGCTTTACTCTATAATGAGCTTTAGCTCCGTAGTCAACTAAGCCGTCATAAGCTTTCCAACAATCAGAGTAAATCACGCTTTCGTCAAGATAGCTAAACTCCGACAGTATCGGTATTGGTTCACTTGCAGAGCAGTTTTTGACTACTTGAGTATAGACCTTACCATCACGCTTTAGCATTTCGAATACCGGAGTTTTGTTTGCTGCTCCTCTACCTCTTTTACCTCTTACCCTTTTAGCTCCAAAGTAGCTTTCGTCTATTTCTATCTCTCCGCTAAATTTAGAAATTTTCTCGCACTCATTAGTCATAAGAATTTTAATCTTCTTTAGAATTTTATTGATGGGAATTCTAGAGATTCCCGTAAAATTTGCTATTTTAGTAGCTTCTATATCCTCTGCAAAATACTTGAGAATTTCTCTAAATTTCTTTTCTGAAATTCGGGAATGATAAATATACTTGTTTTTCATTAGCAGGATCATAGTTAAAAACTCCTTTGAAAGTTTTTAACTTGTCTTGAGCCAAAAATATAAACGTGCGTGGATTATTACTTTTAGCGGCGGTAAGGATTCTACCTGTGTTTTGCAGTTAATGTATGAAATGATAACCAAGCTGCCTAAAGATGAGTTAAATCCTACTTATGCGATACTTTCAGATACTTTAGTAGAAGCTCCTAATGTAGCCGTTTATTTTAAAAATATTGTAAAGGCGATAAATTTAGACGCCAAGACGCGCGGACTTCCTTTTGAAATAATAGTTGCTCATCCATCGCCGCAAAATGAATTTTGGGTAAATCTTATTGGTAAAGGTTATCCAAGTCCTACGCGTATATTTCGATGGTGTACAGAACGTCTAAAAATAAATCCTATGAAATCAATTGTAAAAAATATCGTAGAAAAGCATGGAAGTGCAATAATGACGCTAGGCGTACGAAAAAGTGAGAGTATGAATCGTCGTCGAAGTATAGAAAAGCGCACTGTTAGCGAGGATGGATTTAGTAAGCATGATGACTACGAGAATGTACTAATTTATTCGCCGATCACCGAGTGGCTTACAGAGGATGTTTGGAGCTATCTTACTACGCAAAATCCGCCACCTTGGGGCATTAGTCACGCTAAGTTATTTTCGCTTTATTCGCAGGCTAGTGGCGATGAATGTCAGTTTATAATCGATAAGTCGCAAAGTAGCTGCGGTGGAAGCCGCTTTGGATGTTGGGTATGTACGCTGGTAAACGAAGATAAATCTATGCAAGGCTTCATAAAAAGTGGTGAGAGCTCTCTGGCGGTACTAAATGAATTTCGGAATTTTATAAAGGAGGCTAGGGAAAATCGTTCAATGAGGTGCGATTTTAAAAAAGATGGTAGTTTTAGTCCAGGACCTTTTACGTCTTCGGCGCGAAAAGAAATTCTAAGAAGGCTTTTGCGTGCCGAAGCAGAATTTAAGGCGTGCGGCGGCAGTGAGCTAATTAGTGACGAACAACTAGGAATGATCGCTAAGATTTGGGAAAAAGAATTCGATAGCGAAAGCTCGTGTATTACAATATCAAAGGAGTTTGGCAGAATGCAAAATATTGAAATTTCAACGCCCATATTAGAGGATGTTGATTTAATCGATACGACAAGTAAGGGTGGAGAGGCGGCAAAGCGCATTATCTCAGAAATAGTGCGAAAAGAAGGTATCAAGGATAACGAAATTTATGAGATCATTATGAAAAATATTGATGATGAAACGGCGAAGCTAGGAGAGAGTGATGATATTTTATAAACGCATTACGATTTGTAATCTTTTCGCTTATTATGGTGAACAGAATGTAGAATTTACCTTGTCACAAGGCAAGCCCATATATTTACTTTTCGGAAGGAATGGATTCGGCAAGACTAGCTTTATAAGAAGCGTGAAATTACTTTTTGCAGGAAGCAGAATGCTAGATGCAGGCGAAAATGTACTGGAAGTCGTATTAAATTTTACTGGCACACGTAGTAGAGGTGTTTTTACACCTAGGGTTCTACTGCTAGGTCAAAATAGTGAAAACGGATGGCGGGGCGCTTTTAACCGTCGTGCGCTTAGCAACGACGAGAATAAATTCTATATTGAGTTAGTGTTTGATGAAGATAAACGCGAGATAATCATTAGGAGAGAGTGGAGTAGATTTCCTGATCTATGCGAAAAGTTAATTTTTATAAAAGATGGCGAGCGGCTGGAAAACAATCAAGCTCGCGAGGAGATCGAGAGAATTCTACCGTTAAATTTTTTACAGTTTTTTGTATTCGACGGCGAAGAGATCGAGGCGATGGCAGACGAGGTCAGCACCGAGCTAAAAGATAAAATTCAAAGCATGTTGAATATTGCCGTATTAGATAGATTATCGGATCAGATCAATAAGGCGGAAAGAGAACTAATCTCACAAAGTAATATGGCAAGTAAAATTAAATCTGATCTAGACTTATGCGAGGGCCGACAAAAAAGCGAGGAAGAGCGCTTTCAAAATGCTAAAATAAATATAAAATTTTACGAAGCTCAAGTGAGCGATAAATCTGCCGCTATAACTGCTAAAAAGAAAGAATTGGAAGGTAAGATAAGGAGCAATTCTAAAGAAAGCGAGGGCCTGCAAAATGCTAAAGATGCTGCTATGGCTAACCTGCAAAGAGCCAAGCAAAGTATTGCGGAATTCGGTGGTGAAATTTTATTCGCAGGATTGGACGAATTCTTCTTGGAACTTTTATCTAGGATAGAAAAGAGTAGTGATACTAGCGGGTTCAATAAAGAAAGCCTTACTAAGTTAGCCAAATTTAGCGCAGATTACTTATTGCGTGAAAAAATAGGGTTTAAATGCGACGCGATAGATTTAAATACATATTTACGTGATGCATTTTTAGAATTTATCAAAAATAATGACGGAGAATTTAAAGGAATTAATAAAAGCACCATTCCTATCGTTTATAGCGCTGCTAAAGAAAATTCCGTTAAACTTTTAGATGCCGTAAGAGACGCTAAAAATGCTAAGTCTGATATCTCTCGTATCTCACGCAATCTAGATGATCTCATTTCAGATTCATCGGTTGATACGGAATTGGCTAGTCTAAACGAGGAGATCGAGGCATTAGAGGTAGAAAAGTTGGAAGCGAGCGAGAACCTAAGAAAAAATATTGAACAAAAAACCAACTCTGAAAAGCATATAGGCGAGCTAGAAATAGAAATTGCTGCGTTAAAAGATAAAGCGGCCCGCGACTTGCGTATTAAAAAGAAGTTGAATTTGCTATCGGAGATTAAGACTCAGATTATCACCTATAAATCGGGACGCATAACAAGAACCGGAGAGAGACTAAAAGATAAAATTTTGTCTAATTATAAGCATCTAATTGCTGAGGACAACGTAGTGGACATTAAGATCGATAACTTCATCGTGAAATTTATCGATGCAAGCGGAGAAGCTATTGCTGTACGAAGCCAGAGTGCAGGTCAGAAACAAATTGCTGCGATTAGCATATTTTGGGCGTTATCTAAGTTAAGCGATAGATGCTTGCCTCTTATTATTGATACTCCGCTAGCCAGACTAGATGCCTCTAACCGTAAGAATGTCATTCAAAACTATTATGCAAATGCGTCCAATCAAGTTATCGTGTTACCTACAGATACTGAATTCAGCCAAAGAGAGCTGGAATTTGCAAGTGGTAAAATCGCAGGGATTTACGACATCACTAATGATAAAGATTCACGAGATAGTGCAAGCATAAAACCAAGGAGAGAATAATGCTAGGGAAAATTTATACCAAAGCCGGCGAAGAAAATTTCATTGCTAATATTATAAAAAATTCTCTCGCCGTAGATGTGCCTAAATATGTAATTTTGAGGATGGCAATCAACAAATCCTTTCGATTAGAATATAAAAGTTTAGATAATCCATGTTATGCTAATTTCATCCTATACGATGGATTTTCTAGTGGGGGTGGAGAATATAATATGTCCCAAGTAACTGGCAGTGGCAAAGAATCTAAAGACTATACAGATATTTTACGTGCAGCTTTTATGCTAAGGCATAAGAGCGAAAATTTAGATTTTAGCGACGATGCAATTTTTATTAGTGTTATCGAAAAATATATCCATCGTGGACTTTACGAGCTAAATAATCTCTACAAAAGCAAGGATGACTTTTATCAATTCCTGATTGATGAATTTAGCGTTACAATAGAGCCAAAAATTATACCTGCAGAAGAATCAATTTCTGAAAGGTTATATGAGGATAAGATACGAGAATATTTTACTTCCGCCGGTATAAAAGCAGAAATTCTATCTAGTGACCATGCATTGCGTCACGACGTATTTAAAATCCGCTTTAAAGATATGAAAGACTATGCTCGGGTTGAAAACGAAGTTGATGACTACAAGGTAAAATTTGGTCTTTACTCCGATGCTTCAACACAATACGCAGGTGAACAGATGAGCTTAAATTTATATTTGCCTAGACCTAAAAGTCAGTGGAAAAAATTTGATGCAGATGATTTTGGTTTCGATATATCTAGCTATACAAAAAGCTACGCTTTGCCCGCTTATTGCGGTCGCAATATCAAAAATGAGGCATTTTTCTTTGATTTATCACAGCACTTGCTTATCGGTGGTACTAGCGGTAGCGGCAAGTCCATGCTTTTACATACGCTCATTACGTCGCTAGCAATGTTAAATCAAAATATACGCTTTGTACTCATAGATCCTAAAAATGGAGCTGAGTTTGGTATTTACGATAAACTAAGAAGTTTAAGCGAGCTTGGCGGAGTAGTCAAGGATATATCTCATACACAAGCCGTGATTGATGCTGTCATTAAGGAAATGGATAGACGTTATAGTGTTCTAGCCAAAGAAGGTGTCAGCAAAAACGCTGAACTTTCTACTCCGATGCCAAGTATAGTTGTGGTTTTCGATGAAGTTGCTGATGCTTTCGGTCAGATTAAGATGCTTCAAGATAGTATCGTGATCTTGGCACAAAAGGCTCGTGCTGCGGACATTCATCTAATCATAGCGACCCAAACGCCCAATGCAAATATTTTTAAGCAAGAATTGCGCGCAAATTTTGATTTACGAATCGCCTTAAAAGTGCAAAATGTCAAAGCCTCTCAGATTGTCTTGGACGAAAGCGGAGCCGAAAAGCTTCTAGGCGCAGGCGATATGCTAGTAAAACTAAGTGGTTCGCAGCCGCAGCATATATTTGCGCCGTATTTAAGCAAGGGCGATGTTAAACGGCTTTTAGAGCTAAAATAGATCGCTGATTTTGTCACAATATGCTAGGATAAAATAGCTAAAAGCCCTAAATCCTATGTCACAAAATTTGCGTCGCTATAACAATCCTATAAATTCCACGGTTTAAATGTGCCGCGGAATTTCAGGCGGAATTTTGTTGCAGCGGTTATGGCGTAGTAGCGCGTAAATTTAAAGCAAAAGCCTAAAATTTTGCAGCGATCTATACCCTAAGCTGGGCTTTAAAATTTAATTCTGCCAGATATTTTCGTTTAATTTTAGACTTTTTACTATGGATAGAAAGAATAAAAGCTCGTGCTTGATAGACGCCGCAGGATCGAAACTAAGTACGCTACGATCCACGCTAGGCTCGAAACTATCGTATCCCGTGCGGATGAAAATATAGACGTTTCTGCCAGAAAAGCTTAAACTGATCGGTCCGCCGGCACCGCTTCTAAAGCGAAGCAAGCGCCGCATAAAGGCGGGCGTGAGGGCATACATTGCAGACACCGCATCGGCGCTATACACGTTAAATGCGGAGCTAAACTCGCTATCATCCATCGCGATCTTCTTAAGTCCGCCGAGTGTTGGCCTCGCGCTGAGCGAAGGCAGGATCACCGCCACCGAGTTTACGCGCTTTTTAAATTCCGCGTAGAAAAATATCCCCCTGCTGTTATGTCGTTCGTCGGTGTGGGTCACGCAAACATCCGCAAAGCTGAAAAATACTCCGTCATAAACGCCGGAAATTTTATCTTCCCAATCAAAATAGCTTATGCCATCCACAAAAAGACCGCTTGCGCGCAAATACGCCGGCCTAAACGAGCCTGAAATTTCGTAGCGATAACCTAGGCTTGCGATATAGGGCGCAATATATTGGTGTTTAAAGGCGCGGACGAATTTTTTGGATCTGTTGTATTTGATCCGCTCCAGCACGGCATCCGCGATATTAAACAAAGAAAGGCAGGTGGTTACGAGTGCGATGACGAAGCGCAAGGTATCATTCTCGCACATTTCTACGCCTTTGGCAAGCATACACAGCAAGGTGCAAAAGATAAATACGTGCACTATATTTGCATCTTTATTCACTACTCTAAAAGAAATGCTGCCGCAGCTAAATACCACTATGATCCAGCAGAGGTCTACTGCTGCTTCTTGATCTCTAAAATTGAAAAATAGCCACAGCGCCGAGGCTAGCACCGCTAGTACTATTATCGAAAACGCCGTGCCTTTGCGCTGCTCCGCCTCATTTAGGACGCCGAGCCTTAGTTTTTCCAGTTCGTTTGCGGTCATCTTTCTCTTTCTAAATTTAGCTAGTAAATTTTAAAGCTTAGCCTCGAACCGCCCCTAAATTTAAAGAACTAAGCTTTAAATTTATAAAATTCCGCGGAATTTCGCTCTTTAAATTTAGCGCGAATCTCTGCGCTAAATTTAGCTTCGGCACAAAATTTCTACGATCACCTGCGGTAATAGCTCATGTTCGATCTCGTGGATTTTGGCCTCATAAGCCTCAAAGCTCATTCCTGCGCTCTTTTCAAACGCGCGCTGAGCGATGATCGCGCCGCCGTCAAGCTCCTCGCTGACCCAGTGCACGCTCACGCCGCCCACCTTCATATCGCTCTCAAAGCTCTGCTCTATCGCATGCGCGCCCTTAAAAAGCGGCAGTAGCGACGGGTGCAGGTTTATCGCGCGAACCCTGCTCGTAAAAACGGGCGTGAGAATGCGCATAAAGCCCGCAAGCACCGTAAGCTCCGCGCCGCTTTTTTCGATCTCGCGTACGAGCACGGCGTCGAACTCCTCGCGACTAGCAAACTCTTTGTGATTTAGGATCACGCTTTTTAGCCCGAATTTTGCGGCCTTTGCTATGCCTCTCGCGTCCGCTTTGTTGCTTAGCGTTAGCACGACTTCGATCTTGGTTTCGCCAAAAATTTTGCCGTGCAGCTTCTGCAGGATCGCCTCCAAATTTGAGCCGCTACCGCTAAAAAGCACGGTGAGCTTTTTCACAACCATTTTACCTCCTCGATGAGATCGAGCGGATTTAGCGCGTAGGAGTTTTTGGCGAAGGCTCGCGCGGCGAGCGAGTGGGCTAGGACTCCGCAGATCGAGGCTTGCAGAGGCGAGTAGCCTTGCGCGAGCAGCCCGCCTATGAGCCCTGCGAGCACGTCGCCGCTGCCGCCCTTTGCGAGCGCGGCGCTACCCTTGTCGCAGACGTAGATGATGCCAGCTTGGGCGATGAGCGTGTTTGCGCCCTTTAGTACGAGCACACCGCTAAATTTATCGCTCCACGCCTGCGCAAGCTCGAAGCGGCGCTCTTGCAGCTCTCTCACGCTAATATCTGCGATGCCCGCGATCTTTAAAAGCGAGCAAAACTCCTTTGGATGGGGCGTTAGGATTAAATTTGAATTGGCGTTTAGCAGGCTTAAAATTTCACGCTTGTAGCACAGATCGGCGTCGATGACGCAGCTTTTGTCCCGCAGCGCGGCAAGATCGATCTTCCGCTCCCCGAGGCCGCAGCCGCAAACTACGACCCGCGCGGCATCGAATGAGCTTTTTTGCATCAAAATCGGGCTTAGATTTAACGGCCCCTCACTAACGACGCTAACGAGTCCGCTGCCGATCGCATGCGCCGCTAGAGCCGCCATCTGCGCCGCTCCGCTCATCTGCCCGCTTACGACGTAGGTGTGCCCGAAGTCGCCCTTGTTGGTGTTTTGCTTCCTGCGTAGCGGCAGCTTCAGATCGCTTTTTTGAAGTAGAAAATATTCGCTCCGCTCTTCAAAATTTTGGCGCGAAATTCCAAGATTTGCGACTTTGATCCGCCCTACATAATCCTTCGCGCCGTCCGAAAATAGCGCGAGTTTAAGCGCACCCATCGCGATCGTCAAATCCGCGCAAAATGCACCGCCTAAAATGCGCCCGTTCTTATCGATGCCGCTTGGGATATCGACTGCGATTTTTAGCGATTTTGCGCTATTTGCGAGAGATAAAATTTCACAAATTTCAGCGCTTACCGGTTTATTCAAACCGCTGCCGAAAATCCCGTCGATTATGCAGTCTGCGCTTGTAATCTCATCGCGCAGGATGCTCGGCTCGCCGCATTCGCTGCCTAGATTGCCGCACTCGCCGCCGCGCGCCGCGATCTCAAATTTAGCGCCCGCAAATTTCGTGCTTAATTTATCGTCGCCACCTAAAATGTCCGCGCCGCTTAGGCTTTCGCGCTTTCCCCGCGGCTCGCTCGCGCCCTTTAAATAGGAACCGCCTACACTTTCATGCGCGCAGGCATCCTTGCTAGACGCGCCCTTTACGTGCTCGCAAGCGTCTTTCGCGCTCGCGACATCGATAAGCTTAACGCCCGTAGCCCGCGCTGCATTCGCTTGAAATTTGCCCGCCGCGCCTTTATTTTGAAGCACGCAAAGCGCCGTGCAGCTAAAATCGCCGCTTAGCTTTCGCAGTGCCGCCATCGCGTCCGCGCCGTTATTTCCGCCGCCGCAAAGCGCTAAAACGCGCGAACCCTTTTTGAGCCGCTTTCTGATCTCGCTCTCGATCCTGCCGGCGGCGTTTTCCATTAAAATTTGCTCGCTAAGTCCAAATTTTGCGCTTGC
>NZ_CALKTS010000292.1 GCF_937997595.1 uncultured Campylobacter sp.
CTTGCACCGATGACCCAGCCAGGCAGAGTCTTTGAAAGCGAATCGCTGCTTCCGTCAGATTCGTCATATGAATAAATTTTATATTTCAAAAATGAAACTCCTGTATATGCGCCCGCTACGAGTTTAAAGCCATTCGTAATCTCAGGCGTAAAATCCCCGCCTACGAGCAAGCTATGCTTATTCCACTCGTGTTTAAATATGATGTCCTCGTCAGTGCCAGTTTTCGAAGCTTTGAAATCATACAAGTACTCGCCGTACGCCCTAGCTATACCGAAATCGTAACCGCCTTTAAAGCCGAGCGCAGCCTGCCCCTTATTATCTTTATTCGTGCCAGAATCGTCCTCGTCAGACCATTTAGTAGTGATGCTGGATTTAAAAGAATAATCTTCCTCGATACCTAAAAATATTCCCTCGCCAAAGCTTGAACTCACGCATACCGCAGCGGCAAACGCCGCGATTAAAATTTTGTTTTTCACATTTTCTCCTTATAATTTATAATTTCGGGCTTTCCACCGCCGCCGCTTTTGCCATTTTACCGCTTGCTATCTTTAAGCATCTTCCGCCAAGCTCGCTTACAAGCGCATTTAAAATTTGCCGATTATAATATCCTTTTTTTGAAATTTCGATGAATTTCGCGACAAGACTTGGAATTTTATCTCACTCGCCTTGGATAAAATTCTATCTTGATTGCCAGCACGGAATTCGACGAAATTCTACGCCGCCCCCTTGGGCAGCTAGCAAATTTAAATGCCAGAGCCATTAAAAAACAATCTGTGATGAAATTTAAAGCGTTTAGTTAGTTGCTCGTTTTTATCTATAATTTAAAATTTACACACGAGATAAGTGCCGTGTTACCGATAGTAACTACGCTTTTAAAAATTTAAGACGATTTGATTTGGAATTTATAAAATTCCCGCCTCATTTTTGTATCATAAGCCAAATCCAAAAAAGGAGTATCTATGGAAGAACACAAAGTGGAGTTACGCAACTCCCGCTTACAAGGACCACTGGACTCAGACGTAGACGAGCTGGGTTTAGACAGGCTCACCGATACCGTGCCGTTTCCTAAGCGCGGCGTCATCATTATGGCGATTGCCGCTGCTGTGGGCTTTGCGCTATATGCCGCGTTACCATTTGAGCCTAATGTCAAAAAAGGCCTTGCGCTGCTTGCTTTTATCGCGATTATGTGGCTTACAGAGGCCGTGCATATCACGGTAACCGCGCTTATGGTGCCGGTGCTTGCGGTAGCTATCGGACTTGGCAAATTCGCTAAAGATGGCACTTTCACGGCTGCCACCATCAAAAGCACGCTTGCAAATTTTGCAAACCCTACGATCTTTACCTTTTTCGGCGGTTTTGCTCTGGCAACAGCTCTGCATATGCAAAAGCTCGATAAAAAGATCGCGATGTGGCTAATCGCCCGCGCAGGCGGTCGCTTGGGTGTAGCTGCGATTTTAATCTGCCTTGCTACGGCGATCCTTTCGATGTGGGTTTCAAACACCGCAACTGCTGCGATGATGCTTCCGATCGCGCTTGGAATTTGCGCCAACATGGACGAGAGCAAAGATCGCGGCACGCTTGTGTTTTTGCTTTTAGGCATCGCGTATTCTGCAAGCATCGGAGGTCTGGGCACGCTCGTGGGATCTCCGCCAAATTTAATCGTGGCTCAAGCCTTGCACTACAGCTTCGCGGACTGGATGAAGGTAGGTTTGCCGCTAATGTGCGTGATGCTACCGATAATGCTTGTGGTGCTTTATATAATTTTCAAGCCAAATTTAAGTCATAAAATAGAGATGGATCTGGAGCATATCCCTTGGACGCGCGAGCGCATTATTACGATCGTCGTATTTGCTCTAACGGCGCTTGGCTGGATATTTTCGAAACAAATTTCAGCCCTTGTGGGCTTTAAAGTGGACGATGCTTACGTCGCGATCTGCTCGGCAGTCGTAATCGTCATACTAGGGCTTGCCAAATGGCACGACATCGCCGAAAACACCGAATGGGGCGTGTTGCTGCTTTTTGGCGGCGGACTTACTCTAAGTGCGGTTTTAGGCGATTCTGGAGCTTCTAAGGTGCTTGGCGATCTAGTCGCGCACACTTTCGGTGGAGCGCCTACTTACATCGTACTTTTGGTAACGGCAGTTTTCATCATCTGCCTTACGGAATTTACGAGCAATACCGCCTCTGCTGCACTTTTAGTACCAGTATTTGCGGGAGTAGCGGCTCAGATGGGGCTGCCAAAAGAAACTCTTACTATAGTAATCGGTGTGGGCGCAAGCTGCGCTTTCATAATGCCGGTAGCGACGCCGCCAAATGCTTTGGTTTTCGGAACGGGACGCATTCGCCAGGCGGAAATGGTACGAAGTGGTGGAATTCTAGCGATATTCTCCGCGTTTTTGGTTTCGGGATACGCGTATATTTTTTACTCGTAAAATTCCGTCAAAATTCTATAGTCCGGGTATCTGCTCGGACTAAATATATTTATAAGATATATTTTTAAACTCCTAAATTTTCGGAATCTTTATAAAAAAATTCTAATTTAATACTATTTTAATCAGTTATCTGTATAATACGCATATCTTACGGAAAGAAGAATTTATGGATTTTGATTTTATAGCTAAATTTAGCCCTATGTTCGTAAAGGCGGGAATTTTAACGCTAAAGCTCGCATTTTACGGGATTTTACTATCCATCATCATCGGTTTTATCTGCACACTGATAAAATATAAAAGATTGTCGCTGCTAAGCCCGCTTGTGAGCGCATATATCGAGCTGTCGCGCAATACTCCGCTTTTAATTCAGCTATTTTTTCTATACTACGGCCTGCCGAAGCTGGGCGTTCAAATTTCGGGCTTTACCTGCGCGATCGTAGGTCTTGCTTTTTTGGGCGGCAGCTACATGAGCGAGAGCTTTAGGCTCGGTTTTGAGGCGATAAAAAAATCCCAGATCGAAAGCGCGATGAGCCTGGGGCTAAGCGAAGCGCAGATAGTCTTTTACGTCGTGCTGCCGCGCGCCTTTGCGATCGCCCTGCCCTCCATCAGCGCAAACATAATCTTTCTGCTTAAAGAAACTTCGATCGTTAGCATCGTAGCGCTCGCCGATCTCGTTTATGCCGCAAAGGACATTATCGGGCTGTATTACAAGACGAACGAGGCGCTATTTATGTTAAGCATTTCGTATCTGATCATAATCCTGCCGCTTTCGCTAGCGCTTACGCTGCTTGAAAAGCGCCTTGCGTATATGAGGGGCTAGCGATGGAACTATTCGGCGGCGAAAATTTAATCAGACTTCTTGGCGGACTCGGAGTTACGCTGCAAATCGCGCTCATCTCGATCGCGGTTTCGCTCGCCCTAGGCTTGGTACTTGGAATTTTAATGGCCTCCGGGCGCAGAGTCTTATACATCCCGCTTAAAATTTGCCTAGAGATCGTGCGTATCATGCCACCCATCGTTTGGCTATTTATCGTATATTTCGGCGCGAGCAAGGCTTTTGGCATCCACATCTCAAATATCGCGGCTTCGATCATCGTCTTTAGCGTCTGGGGTGTTTTTGAGATGATGGATCTGGTGCGCGGCGCCGTGCTTAGCATCCCCAAGCATCAGTTCGAAAGCGCCGAAGCGCTCGCATTTAGCAGATCGCAAATTTATCTCTACGTCATCCTGCCGCTTGCGATGAGGCGCCTGGTGCCCGCAACGATAAATTTATTCAGCAGGATGATAAAAACAACCTCGATCGCCGTACTAATCGGCGTCATCGAGCTCGTCAAAGTCGGACAGCAGATCATCGAAGTGAATGTCTTTCGCGACAATTACGCGCCGCTAATCATCTACGGAGCGATATTTTTCGTATATTTTTTGATCTGCTATCCGATCTCGGCGCTTTCGAAAAAACTAGAAAACAGGTGGAGCTGATGGAAATTTTAAAAATCGATAAAGTTAATAAATTTTACGGCGAGCTGCACGCGCTAAAGGACGTCAGCCTTAGCGTCGCGCAGGGCGAAGTCGTGGTGATCCTGGGTCCTAGCGGCTGCGGCAAAAGCACCCTACTTCGCACGATCAACGGCTTAGAGCCGGTACAAAGCGGAAATTTTATAATCGAGGGCGAGCGGATCGATCAAAATTTCAAAGAGTGGCGCAGGATCAGGCAAAAGATCGGTATGGTCTTTCAAAGCTACGAGCTTTTCGATCATCTAAGCGTTCTGCATAACATAATCCTGGGCCCGATGAAGGTGCAAAACGTCCCGAAAGAGGAAGCGATAACTCTAGCGCGCGAATGGCTAAAGATCGTAGGTCTTGCGGATAAGGAGAATTCCTACCCCAAAGAGCTTAGCGGCGGGCAGAAGCAGCGCATCGCAATCGTGCGAAGCCTGGTGATGAAGCCCAAGATCATGCTTTTTGACGAGGTTACCGCAGCTCTTGATCCCGAGATCGTGCGCGAGGTGCTCGACGTAATGCTAAATCTTGCCAAAGAGGGGCAGACGATGCTAATCGTAACGCACGAGATGGGCTTTGCGCGCGCCGTAGCCGATCGCATAGTTTTTATGGACGAGGGAAGCGTCGTCGAGATTAACGAGCCGGAGGCGTTCTTTACCGCTCCGAAGAGCGAGCGTGCGAAGAAATTTCTAAATATGTTCGAATTTAAAAAATAAATTTTAATAAAGGAGAAAAGATGAAAAAAACGCTAAGCACGCTTTTTATCTTAGTTGCGTTATTTTTCGCAGGTTGCAACGACGAGGGCAAAGGCTCCTCAAATTCCGCACAAGGTTCCGCCGCTCCGCAAAGCTATATAGACGGAGTTAAAAAACGCGGTGTAGTGAGGATCGCCGTTTTCGGCGATAAGCCGCCGTTTGGCTACATTGACGAGACGGGCAAAAACGCGGGATATGATGTGTATTTTGCAAAACGCATCGCAAAGGAGCTTTTGGGCGATGAAAACAAAGTGCAGTTCGTGCTCGTAGAGGCGGCTAATCGCGCGGAATTTTTAGCGTCGGATAAGGTCGATATCACGCTTGCAAATTTTACCGTCACGCCGGAGCGCAAAGAGGTCGTGGATTTCGCGCTGCCGTATATGAAGGTAGCTCTCGGCGTCGCGAGCCCGAATGGCGATATCACCGACGTTTCGCAGCTTAAGGACAAAACGCTTTTAATCAACAAAGGCACGACCGCGGATCTGTATTTTACGAAAAACCATCCCGAGATCAAGCTTTTAAAATTTGACCAAAATACCGAGACTTTCGGTGCGATGCTGGACGGCAGGGGCGACGCTATCGCGCATGATAATACGCTTTTGTTTGCGTGGACGAAATCAAACCCTGGTTTTAAGGTAGGTATCCGCTCGCTGGGCGATCAGGACGTCATCGCGCCTGCGGTCAAAAAGGGCAACGACGAGCTTCGCAAATGGCTTGACGATCTAATCGTAAAGCTCGCGGACGAGAAATTTTTCCACGCCGACTACGA
>NZ_CALKTS010000293.1 GCF_937997595.1 uncultured Campylobacter sp.
GCGTCCTGCGCGCCGAAGAGCTCGCTGCACAAAAGCGCTATGTAGTCGTATCTGTTGCCGCGCGCGCCCTCGGATAGGTCGTATTCTAAATTTGAATACGAGGTGATGATCTTTTGCGCGCGGGCTAAAATTTCGGCGCTGATGACGCTGCGGCCGAGGTTTGTGTGCAGCACAACGCCGGTTGCGTTAATGAGCGGTTTGAGACTTAGATTTTGAAATTTTTCGTAGCGCGATTTGATGCGCGCGATGATCTCGCTTTCGCTTGCGAGCTCGCCTCCTTGCAGCGCCTTTTGGCGCTCCTGTTCAATAAGCTCTTGCGCGATTTTGATGATTTGCGGGCGGAGGCAGTTTTGAAACTCCTGCGCGTTTGCGATTTTGTCGATTTTGGGTAGTTTGATTCGTTGCATTGCGACCCCGATGCCTTAAAATTTAGGCGATTTTATCATTTAAAGCTTTGATTTTGCTTTATCTATAGAATTATTAATTTAAATTCCATTTACTTTAAGTGCAGAATTTAAAAGTTGTTTAGAAAATAAGAGTAAAACCCGCCTAATTATCAATTTAGGATAGATTATGAAAGAACATGGATTTTACGCCGCGGGGCTAAAGGATGTCGTTTTAAGCGACGATATCGAAATTTGCGGCGATGAAGAGGGGGCAAAAAATGAGGAATTTATCGTTGCCAACTCGCTGAAACTAAAGGCGCAAATTTATGCGCCCGAGATAAATTTTTATATAGAAAATTCCGCAGATGAGCCGCTTCAAATCGCTAAAAACGTAGATATTTTGTATCGCGCCAAGGATATTGCCTTCGACGGCGCGCTGGATAGCGACTATCAAAAGCCCGTCGGCAAAAACGTGATTCTCGCCTGTGATGAGCCGCGAGAGGAGCTTGTGGGGCTACTTAGGCAGTATGGATTTAAGGTGATCGCGTTAAGCAGGGCTGAGATTAAGTTCGTCTATGGCGAGATTGGTGATCTTGCAGTTACGATTTTAAGCGAGCAGGATGAGGTTGAGACCGAGGCGGATTTTTTCTTGATTAGCGGCGCAGCGCCCTATCAGCTACGACAAAGCGGCTGCTACGAGATCTCGGGGCTAAAAGACGATGAAATTTTAGAAATTTTAAATTCCAAAAGCCCGGTTTATCATTATAAGAATTCCACGATCTTCGATCCTGCGATCTGTCAGTATCAAGGCAGGCGAAATGAGCTGCGCGCGCCATGCGTGGAGGTTTGCCCCACAGTGGCGATTTTGAAAAACGACGAAAAGCGCGAGCTCGTATTTTCGCACATCGACTGCGTCGGTTGCGGCGCGTGCGTGAGCGTCTGCCCTAGCGGCGCGCTGAAATTTGCCAAGTTGCCCCAAAGCGTATTTGGGGAGATCGCAAAGCTCTATGCAGGCAAAATTCCGCTTCTCATCGCAGAGAGCGAAATCGTGTCCGCACCCGCAGTGCAGCTTCCGTGCGGCGTGCTGCCGTTTGGAATTTTTGGAAGCAAGCAAATAGATGAGGTAAATTTGCTAAGCGCTATGCAGGAAAGCGGCTCGAGCGTGATCGTTTACGGCGCAGACGTGGGCGAGGGCACGCGCGAGGCGGTGGAGCTCATCAATGGAATTTCGCGCGCGATCTACGGCAAGGACGCGGTATTTTTAGCGCGAAATTTAACCGAGCTGCAAGAGGCGCTAAAGTGGGCGCAAAGCTCTCAGCCCTGGGCGTTTAGCTTAAACGAGCAGGGCCTTAGCAAGAAAGAAATTTTTTCCAAACGCGTAAGCGCAATGGTCGGCGAGGGCAGCTTTGGCGCCGTAAAAAGCGGAGAGTTGCTAAAATTTGGCAAAGTAAACATAAACGAAGCAAGCTGCACGCTATGCCTTAGCTGCGTGGGCGCCTGTAATACCGGCGCGCTGTATGCCGATAACAGCGACAATTCGATTAAGCTCAACGCTTCGCTTTGCACATCGTGCAACTACTGCGTGCTAAGCTGCGCCGAAAAGGATACGATCGAGCTTGAGCCTTGCGGCGTGGAGCTTGAGCCGGGATTTTTTAATTACAAAATGCTAGCTAAAGATGAGCTTTTTAAGTGCATTGAATGCGGTAAGGAATTTGCGACGAGCAAAGCCGTGATGAAGATCGCGGATATGATGGGTGCGCATTTTGCAAACGAGCCTGAAAAGATGAAGACTCTTTTTTGCTGCGGCGATTGCAAGGCGAAAATAATGATAAAAAAGCAGATAGAAGATGCTAGAAAAGGGGCAATGTAATGGATGCGAATCTACTTCAAGCAAGAAGCTACTACTACGAATTTTTTGCAATTCCGTTTTTTTTCTATGAAACGGATGCGAAATTTAAGCGTTGGAAGGAGCAGCTGGAGTTTTTACGCAGCTCGCCCATTGTGCCTAGCGATGAGGCGGAATTTCAAAATTTGGAGAAATTCGACTTTTCTGCGTTTAAAAGCGAGCAAAATTCCGTACTTTTTGATTTTTCATACGCCAATGTGCCGATGAGTGCGAGCTTCTACGACGAAGGACGTGACGACGGGCGTATGCGTGTCGCGGTAATCGACGTGCTAAAAAAGAGTAAATTTCGCCGCAATATGGAGCTTTGCAAGGAGTGCGAGGACTATGTGGGATTTATTTTTTACCTGCATTCGACTCTGCTGCGCGACGCGGCTGCAAAACACAGCGCAGTTTTAAACGGACAAAATTCCGTGGCAAACGAGCAAAATTTTACGAATAGCGCGAGCTTGACGGCGCAAGACAGAAAAAATTCTGTAGATTCGCATGGCAGTAAAAATTTTACAGGCCCGCAGGATGGTAAAAATACTGCGAGCGCGCAATACGCTAAAAATTTCATCGGTGCGCAAGACGGCGAAACGCTGGCGTTAGAGCTTTTTACGAATGTCACCAACAGCTTTGTGGATGAGTTTAGCGAGCTTTTGTGCGGGCATGTGCGGGCGGATTTTTTCAAATCATTAGGCGCACTAATGAGAAGCTTTTTTGCGCTTGAACGCTCGCTTTTAGCGCTTGCCGCTCCGCAAAAGAAAGATCGCAGCGTCGTTAAAGAAGCGATCAAAAAAGGTGGCTATCAAAATAAATTTACCAATCCGGAAGATATTTTTGATCTGGATTGATAAATAAAATTTTTAACCAAAATCTTAACGTAAAAGCAGAATTTCGGTTAAATTTTAAACTCGCAAACTCTAGTTTTGCGAGTAGTTTTTTAGTTAGAACTTTATATTTTGAATTTTAAATAAAATTTAAAAAGTAACTTAAAATTTAATTTCCATCTCACTGCCTTTTCGTTATAATTCATTAGACTTAAATCCTGTAACAGGCGTTACTACAATAAAAGATTTAAAGCGATTTCTTCACAAAGGAAAACCATGGAGAACAAACGCAGAGATTTTCTTAAAAAATCTCTAAAAATCGGCGCAGTAGGTGCCGTGGGCGTTGCCGCGTCTCAGGCTTTAGCGAAAAGCGAGCAGGACTATGGCGATACCGTTCGTGGCAAATCACCGAAAAAAGAGGTGCTTTACTGGGAGAGTGAAGCGTGGAAAAAATACTATAAAGTAGCTTACTAGGAGAATTTTCATGAGTGAGAATGCGATCGGAAGGAGATCGTTTTTGAAACTCGCCGCTTTAGGAGCGAGCAGCGTAGCTGCGTTTGGCGAAAATAATACGCTAAGAGCTGCTACTGAGCAAGAGATCAAAAACCCATTTCCAGGTTCCGTTATGAAGCGAACGATATGTTCGATCTGTTCCGTAGGCTGTGGTATCGAGGCTCAAGTGGATGAGAGCACCAATACCTGGATTCGCCAAGATATGGCAGTAGATCACCCGATCTCGCAGGGCAGTCACTGCTGTAAGGGAATCGATCAAATCGATCTAACCAAATCTAAAATGCGTCTTAAATATCCGCTCAAAAAGGTTGGTGGCAAGTGGGAGCGCATCAGTTGGGAACAAGCGGTTGATGAAATCGGCGATAAAATGCTTCAGATACGCAAAGAAGACGGCCCAGATAGTGTGGTATTTCTGGGTTCGGCTAAATTTTGTAACGAGCAGGCATATTATTTTAGAAAATTTGCAGCCTTCTGGGGTACAAACAGCAACGACCACGTAGCCAGAATTTGACATAGTGCAACAGTCGCCGGTGTGGCGAATACTTGGGGTTATGGAGCTATGACAAATCACGTAGGCGATATGGCGAAAAATTCTAAAATGATCCTTTTTATAGGTGCGAATTCCGCGGTTGCAAATCCCGTAGGGGCTATGAAGCATGCTCTTCAGGCTCGCGATAGAAACGGCGCGAAAATCGTTGTAGTTGATCCAAATTTTACTAGAACTGCGGCTAAGGCCGATATGTATATTAGAATTCGTCCGGGAACCGATATAGCGTTTGTGTACGGAATGCTGCATCTAATCTTTAAAAACGGCTGGGAAGATAAGGAGCTAATAAAAACCAGAACCTACGCTGTAGAGGAGATTAGAGCCGAAGCTGAGAAGTGGGATCCTAAAGAGGTAGCCAATGTCACCGGCTGCAAAGAAGAGGAGCTGATAGAATTTACGAGGATGTTCGCTACCACAAAGCCCGCTACTTTATGCTGGGCTCTAGGCATTACACAGCACTCGATCGGAAGTTCTAATACTAGAATTTTGGCTCTTTTGCAGCTCATACTAGGCAATATGGGCAAGCCAGGCGGTGGCTGCAACATCCTTAGAGGTCACGATAATGTTCAAGGCGCTACCGATATGTGCAATCTCTCCGATAGCTTGCCTGCGTATTACGGGCTAGCCGATAACTCCTGGAAGCACTTCTGCAAGGGCTGGGGCGTAGATTACGAGCAGTTTATTAAAAGATTTGCCGTATCTACTAAGCAGCCACACGAAAAGCAGGGTGAAAAAGTGCCTGGTACGAATTTTACCGAGTATTTTCACTACGATCCGAGCATCGAGCAAGATGTGATAAACTGGCGCAACGAAAAGGGCTTTTCGCTATCTAAATGGTGGCAGGGCGTTTTGAAAAATGAGCCCGTTTTAAGTAGTGGCAATGTCCGCGTTCTTTGGGTGCAAGGCACAGGAATTACTTCTATGGCTCATGTTCGCGAGACTCAAGAAGCATTAGGCAAGATCGATATGCTGGTAGTCGCCGAGCCGTTCTTAAACGAAGTAGCGATTCTAAACGATAGACCGGATGGAATTTATGTTTTGCCGGTAGCTACGCAGTTTGAGAGCGAAGGCCATCTAAGCGCTACAAACCGCAGCGGCCAGTGGAGAACTCAGATTGTTAAGCCTCTATTTGAGAGCAAAGAGGATCAGGAGGTAATGTTTTTATTCGCGAAAAAATTCGGCTTTTACGACGAATACGTTCGCGGCATGAAGATGGGCATCGTTGATGGCGAGCTTAAGCAGGTTAAAGACGATTTTGTTTGGCCTGACGACGCTACCGATGAGATTGCACGCAATACTCAAAGTATTGGAAATAACGGACGCACCGCAGCTAGATTTCGCAGACAACAGAAAAATTGGCATCTATTTGATCCCGATACTTTGCGCGGCATAGGCGGAGAAGTAGAGGGCGAATACTACGGGCTTCCATGGCCTTGCTGGGATACGCAACACCCGGGCACGCCGATTCTTTACGATGTAACTAAGCCTTATGCCGACGGCGGTATGGGATTTAGAAACCGCTTCGGCTTAGAACACGACGGCGTTTCGCAGCTAGCCGACGAGAGCATTACTCTTCCGGGATCAAAAATTCAAGGCGGACATGCAGAGATTACGAAAGCAAATATCGAGCAGGTTTTAGGCATCACGCTAAACGAGGAAGAGAAAGCCAAGATGGGGCCTACGTGGAGCACAGATTATAGCGGCATTATCGCTAAAAAATGCCGCGAGTTTGGAATTTGTCCTTGCGGAAACGCGAGAGCAAGAGCGAAGGTTTGGCAGTTTGCGGATCAAATTCCAAAGCATCGCGAACCGATCCACTCGCCTAGATGGGATTTAGTGGAGAAATATCCGACCTTTGCGGATCAAAAACGAAATTTCCGCGTCTTTACGAGATTTATCTCCGAGCAGAAAAAGCAGGATTGGAGCAAGGACTTCCCTACTATCGTAAGCTCGTTAAGGCTTGTAAATTTAAGCGGTGCGGGCATGATCGAGCGCACGAGCAAGTATCTTTCGGCGATTACTCCGGAGATGTTCGCGCACGTAAATCCTAAGCTTGCCGCTGATAAAGGTATCAAAGATGGCGAGATGATGTGGATTCATTCGCCGCAAGGCACGAAGATCAAAGTCAAGTGCATCTATTCGCACGCCGTTACGCCTGATCGTATTGTTATGCCGTATAACTTCGCGGGAATTTTCCAGGGCGAGGATCTAAGCGACCGCTATCCTGAGGGCACTAAGCCATATATCAGAGGCGAGAGCTCAAATACGATTACGAACTACGGCTTTGACATAAATACGCAAATTTCGGAATTTAACGCCGGTCTTTGCAGACTAGAAAGAGCATAAGGAGATAAAATGCCGGCAAGATTAAAATTTTACGTCGATGTCGAGCGTTGCATCGCTTGCTATGGTTGCCAGGTAGCCTGCAGCTCGGCGCACGAGGTTCCCGTGCAGATCAATAGGCGCAAGGTTATTACTTTAAACGAGGGCATAGAGGGGCAGGAGGTTTCAAGCTCTATTGCTTGCCAGCACTGCACCGATGCGCCTTGCGCGCAGGTTTGCCCGGTTCAATGCTTTTATATCAGAACCGACGGTGTCGTTTTACACGACAAAGATAAATGTATCGGCTGCGGATACTGTCTCTACGCGTGTCCGTTCGGCGCTCCGCAATTCCCTAGAGACGGAGCTTTCGGTATCAAAGGCGCGATGGATAAGTGCACTATGTGCGCGGGTGGACCGGAGCCTACGTTTTCGCACGAAGAGCTACATAAATACGGCCAAAACCGCATCGCAGAGGGCAAGGTTCCGATGTGTGCGGCGATCTGTTGCACGAACGCTCTAATCGTGGGCGACGCGAGCAGAGTTTCGGAGGTTTATCGCAAGCGCGTACTTACGCGCGGCGTGAGCCTATAAGATTGTGGAATTTTAAACTCCTCCGGTTTTAAAATTCCGTCTCTTTTCGCAGAAATTTCAACCGAGCGACGGCTTTAAATTTAGCGGTCGCTCGGCGCGAAATTTTATTAAAAAATTCTGAACCTACCCATTTGCCACTAGATTATTTCAAAAAATCGCTTCTTGCTGACATTAAAATTTTAAATTTATGCTACAATCACTCAAATTTAGGATTTGAAATCTTAAGCGAAAGGATCCGTCTTGAAAAATAAAATTTCACTTTTTTTGGTCATTTCGGCGTTTTTGATTTTTACGGGCTGCTCTAAAAATGTGCCCGTAAATAGCGGTATCGTGCGCACTTCCGAGCCGCTTCACATTATGGAATTTCCGCAGGATAAGCTCATAAGCGTAAATTTTACCAACACCTCGACGACGGATTCGAATTTAACCCAAGTAGTGATCGGGCATCTACGTGCGGATGGATTTAAGGTCGTAAATAAAAGTGCGGCGAACGTCCAAATCGGTGGCAATCTCAACTACTTCCGCAAGGCTGATTTTTCGCGCAGATCGTGGGATAATCCGAGATTTAGCTTCGGAATGGGCTTTGGCAGGTATTATAGATATACGGGCGTGGGCGTAGGCTGGGGGATGCCGTTCGGTTATGATCCTTGGGACGACGACGATTATTACAGAGACTACTTCTACGACTCGCAGATCAGCCTCTACATAAGCGTTAAAAACAAGGGCGCGTGGAAGGATTACGTAACTAATCTTAACTACCAAAGCATCAAAAATCCGGGCTCTAAAGACTCGGTAATGGATGCGCTAAATTTTAAAATTTACGAATATATAAGACAACTGATTAAGCAGGGAAGATGATAGTAAAAGAGAATAAAAAGCCCGTAGCTATGACGCTGGCGGGATCGGCGATTTTGGCGCTCGCTAGCGGATATTGCTACCACGCGGGCTTTGGCGGCGCGGCGCTTTTTGCTTCCGTAGTCGCGGCGCTTTGCGCGTTTTTTTGCGCGCTCAGACTCGGCGCTAAAAATTATTTGCAGATCGGCGAGGATGCTTTTACGATCGTGCGCGGGGCAAATTCCGAGAGCTTCGAATACAAAGATATCGCAAATTTAGGCACCAAAACCTTCGTCGCGGGCAGAAACAAAACGGAGCTTTTAAATTTTGTATTCAAAAAAGCGCCGCAGGCGCAGGACCGCTTTAATTTTTTACGATTTTACAGCGACACGGAGGCCACGCTGCCGGGCTCGTTTGAAATTTCGATCTACGAGCTGAG
>NZ_CALKTS010000294.1 GCF_937997595.1 uncultured Campylobacter sp.
GGGCACGTCCGACCAGTCGTCCTCGAAGGATTTTTGCGCAAATTTAGCGTTTTTTACGCCGTAAATTTGAGCGTTCTCGCGGGCGAATTCCAGCATTTTGCGCGAAAAGTCGTAGCCGTAAATTTGATCCACCTTTTCCGCCGCCAGCACGCTTAGCGCGCTCGCGCCGCATGCGAAATCAAGCAGCGTAGAAACGCCAGTAAAATCGACCTTGTCTATAAACTCGCGCGCGTAGGCGCTTTTCATCACGCCCTCGTTGAAGCTCGGCGCCTTTTTGTCCCAATGCTCGGCTAGTTTTTTGCCGAACGAGCTTTTTGCCTTTTGCGCCTTATAAAGCGCGTCAAAGTCGATCTCATCGTAGTTTGAAGGTAAAATCATAACTATCCTTTCTAAAATTTTGCGGGCAGATCGCACCGATTTTTTCGTTAAATTTTAGCGTAAATTTATGCGCATGCTCAAACCTACCTAAATTTCAAACCGCCCGGCAAAAAGTGTTAAGGCAAGCCCACCTCTGTGTATTTTATCCGCTCGAAATTCTTTAAATTTCACCGAACGATCGTAGATAAATCTTAAAAAGCCTGTTCATAAATCAAAATGCTCGCGCTTGCTCGCTCCGCTTTTAAATCACCGCTCAAATTTATTGCAAAGCCTCCAATCTAGCCGCTATCACCTTTTGCATCGCTTGATTTTTCTTGTTTTTGGCTAAAATTTGCAGCCTCCTTTTGCCGATGCGCTTGTCGGCGGCCTTTAGGATATTCGCAAGCCCCCATTCGTCGGCACCAAAGTGCTTTGCAAACAGCTCCTCTTTGGGCGTGTCGATATATTCGCGTATAAGCTCGCCGATGTCGCTTATGTCGTTACCATACGGATAAATTTTTGTTAGAGCGCTCCGTGCTAAGCTTTTTACGCCGCCGCTTTTTAGCATGAAATCCTTCGGGTAATCAAAAATAATCTCGCCCGCAAGCGTGATAAAATATCGCGGCAAATCCGTGCTGCCGCGTCTGCTTTGCATCCTATAAACCGTGCAGCGAAGCTTAAAATCAATGCTTTCATCTACGCGTTCGTAAAGTTGTTTTGCAAGCTTGCTCCAGCGTTTCATTTTGCCCCCTTATCTATTTGTCGCCTCTTGCGGTTTCGCGCGTAGCTTTTGCCGCCCTTTGCGATGATCGCGCCTGAAATCTCCGCGCCTTTTCTATTTTTTTGCAAATCTGCTTCGTAAATCTGCCGCGCTAAACGGTCTCCCAAAATCTAGACTCCGTCTTGATCGCGTCTCGGTTTTTCTCGCGTAAAATTTGTAAAAATTCTTTAAAGCTCGGCTCAAAAATCGAAGCGGCGGGCACAAATTTATACTCGCTCGCGCCGTCTTGCCGGGGCTTGTTCGTGCTGCCGTGTTCAAGCTCGCTCGCGCCGCTCGCAAAGCGGATCCGCCAAATCCTAGCATGATTTATCCGAATTTTTGTGACTTCAAGCGCTAAAATTTGCTCAAATTTATACCTCGCCGCGAGCTTCTGTCCGTCAAAAACGTAGATGAAATCCTGATCGAACCAAAGGCTCTCGCACGAGATAAAAAACCGCTCCAGCCAGAACAAAAACGGTCGCACGGAAAGCCTTTTTACCGCGCCTGCTTCGCTTATCCCATCTATCGCGGCAAGCCGGTGCTGGTTAAGCTTGCGAGGGTTGCGCCAAAAAAGCGTCCAAGTAATCCCACCCAGAAGTAAAACGCTAAAAATTACGATTAAAATTTGAATTAAAGCTTCAGCCATTTAAAATTCTAAGTCCTTTTATAAATGCAAATTTCGCCTCCGTATCGCCCACAAACGAACTCCTGCTAAAATCCGCCTCCGCGCCGTTTGCAAGCTCCTCGTAAAGCTTATAAAATCGCCCTTTGTAGGTGCAATCGCTTAGACAGATGTTGAAAAACGCCTCCGCCGCGTCCTTGCCGCCGAAATAATATACAAAGTAGATCGGGCACAGATCGAAGGCGCTTAGATTTTTGTTAAATTTAGCTCCGCGTTGCGTCATAAACTCCACCGCCTTGCGCTTGTCCTCAAAAAGCTCAAAAATAGGCAGCGCGTAGTCCTTGATAGCCGCACTAATCTCGCAAACGCTGGGCTCAAAGTTAGCGCCCGCGAGCTGCCAGTCGCGAAACTGCCTGCGCGGCGTGAGATAGCTCAGGTGCGATACGAAAACAAGATCGGTCGAGTAGGACAGCTCCTCTTGCATCAGCTTTTTTAGGCGCTTGCAGTAGATCGCGATCTGCGGCAGGATGCTCACGCTGCCGGCGTAGTTGCGCATACTGGAGCTAAAATAAATCTCAAATAAAATCTCCTTATCGCTTGCGATCTTCGTTAGTTTTTGCCCCTTTTGCGTGGGCTTGAAGTCCGTAAAATTTGCCGCAATCTCGGCGCAGCCGTTTAAAAATATCTCTCGCGGAGTCATGATTTTCCTTTAAATTTATCGTTTAAATTTAGACCTTTTGCTCGTTAGCAATTCGGTTTACCGCTTACGTTACCGCAGTCGCGATCCGCATCTTATCGGCGCGCCGTTTGCCGCCGAAAAGTTATTCTATACGCGCAATTTTACCCCAATTCGGCTAAATTTAACGGCGCTACGCGCCCGTAAAGTTTATAATCTATCCTCATATCTTTCGTAGTTTATGCCGTAAATTTTATCGATATTTTCGGCATTTATGAGCTGCTCACTGCGCCCGAAAGCTAAAATTTCGCCGTCTTTTATAAATAGCGTCAAATTTGAAACAAATTTCGCGTGGCGCGGATAGTGAGTCGTCTGCACGAAGGTGTAACCCTCGTCGCCTAGCGCTTTTATCATCTCGAGCAGCCTAATTTGATTGCCAAAGTCCAGCCCGTTGGTCGGCTCGTCCGTAAAGATCACTTTCGCGCCCTGAACCAGCGTGCGCGCGATGTATGCCAGCTGGCGCTCGCCGCCGCTAACCCTCGTGTAGGGCACATTTTTTAGATGCGCGATACCCATCTTTTCCAGCGCCTGCTCGGCTAGCTTTTTATCCGCCGCACTAAAGCTAGAAAACAGCGGCGTCCTGCACAGCGCACCCATCAGAGCGACGTCAAAGACGCTGTAGTCATAGGACGGAGCGTGCGTCTGTGGCACGTAGGCGACGAGTGAGGCGAGCCCCTTTTTGCCGTAGTCGCGCACGCTTTTGCCGCCGATCAGCACCTCGCCTTCAAATTTTAAAAATCCGAGCATTATGCGAAGCAGAGTGCTTTTGCCGCTACCGTTGGCGCCCAGGATACTTAGCGTATCACCCGTCGCGACGTCAAAGCTGATGCCCTTTAGTACGGGCTTGCCCTGGTAGGCAAAGCGTAAATTTCGCACTTCTATCAAATTTTCTCGCATCAAAAGTTCCTCTTGGCGCGGCGAAGCACGATGATAAACATCGGGATGCCAAATAGCGAGGTAACGATACCGATAGGAATCTCAAAGGTAAAAATGAGCCGCGAGAAGCTGTCGCAAAAGAGCAAAAATACAGCGCCGATCATCGCCGAGCTAGTCAGAACCGCGCGGTTGTCGGCACCGAAGATAAAGCGCGCGATGTGCGGCACGATAAGTCCGATCCAGCCGATGATGCCCGCGATCGTCACGCTAAGCGCGCTAACGAAGGTGGCGACTAGGATGATGAAAATTTTAACCCGCGCCGTGTTTACGCCCAGGCTCTTTGCCTCCTCTTCGCCAAGGCTTAGCGCGTTTAGGTATTTGCCGCTAAGCGCCAGCAGCGAAATGCCCGCGCACATCGGTAAGATCGAAATTTGAATAAAGCTTTTAGATGCAAAGCCGAGGCTTCCCATCAAAAAATAGGTGATCGCGGGAAGCGCGTCGTTTGGATCTGCGGCGTATTTTAGCACCGAGAGTAGCGAAGTAAAAAGAGAGCCGCTGATGACGCCGCCAAGAACTAGCACGATGACGCTACCGCCGCGCGAATACAGCGCCGAAACGCCCAGCGCCACGGCCACGGCAAGAAAGCCGAAGCCAAAGGTGCTAAGCTGGATGAGATATTCGTTAAATTTGAAAAACATCCCGACCGCCGCGCCAAATCCCGCGCCGCTTAGAACGCCTAGTATCGAGGGGCTTACGAGCGGGTTAACAAACATCGCCTGATACGCAGCGCCGCTGATCGCAAGGCTCGCGCCGATGAGTACGCAGGCAAGTATGCGCGGCAGGCGAATTTCAAGCAAGAGCGTGTGCATGACCTCGAAATCTTTTAAGCTTTCGCCTCGCAGCAGCGCCGCAACGTAGCGTGCGTAATCGCCCACGCTAAAGCCGTATTTGCCCAGCAGCAGCGAGCACGCGACGCAAAGCGCCAGCAGCAGGGCCAAAAACGCAAACGCCCTTTTGCTCATCTTTCTTTACTCACTCGGCGCCCCGTCCTAGAATTTTATAAATTTGCGCGTCTGTGAGCTCAAGATCCAAAAATAGCTTGTAAAACTCGCGCGTCTCGCGGACCATGTCAAATTTAAACGCTTCGGGGTAGATTAAATTTACCAGCCATTTTAGCCCCAAAAACCGCATAAATGAAGGCGGGCGATCAAACCACGAAAATGGCTCGCGCGGGATGTAGTAGGCTTTTTTGTTTTTCACCGCGCCCAGCAGCCGCCACTTCGGATCGTCGTAAATTTTATCAAATAGCTCCTTTTCGTAGATGAGGATGACGTCCGGGTCGTATTTTACGAGCTGCTCGAAGCTGATCTTTACGCGCCCGAAGGATTTGGCGTTTGGATCCTCGCTGCACTTATGCACGTTCTGCGCACCGGCTCGCTCGATTAACGCCCCGTGCCATGAGCCCTCGCACTCGGTGGCTAGCCCATCGCTACCCTGCGCGTAGTAAATTTTTACCTTCTGAAGGTTGTTTTTCTTAATGTACTCCTCGATCTGCGCGGTCAAATTTAGCGATTCGCGTGCGTAGTTTATGAGACGTGCGGCGCGCTCCTGCTTGCCCGTCACTTCGCCTAAAATTTCAAACCCGTCCAGATAATCCTCGAGCTTCGTCGCGCTTAGATAGAGCATCGGCTTTTTGATCGAGCCGAAGACCTCGCTTATCTTTTTGGTGTTGCGCGAGCTTGCGTTTACGAGGATGAGACCCGGGTTTAGGCGTAGCAGCATCTCGACGTTTGGAATTTTACCCTGGCCGAAAAAGCCGCCCACGACGGGCTGCTCTTGCACCTCTTTTTTGACGTAGGGCCGCTCGTAGTCGTTCCATTCGAAATTCGTGCCGCTGATTTTAGCGGGATCAAGCGCGTAAAGCATATATAAAAGCGGCGGCGAACTGGCGTAAATTTTAGACGGAGTGCCCTGCAACTGCTCTATGTTTTCGCTGTTTTGAGCGATGTAGTCCTTGATCTGCGCCTCGCTCAGAGCAAAAAGCATGCTCGCGGCGCAGAGAAATAGAAATATTTTTTTCACCGTTTTTCCTTTTAAAATTTTTGATTTTGCAAGTATAGCAAAAGAAATTTTAAAATAGATTTATCTTCGATAGATGCCTATTTAGCCGCTAAATTTTAAAATTTAGCGGCGGTGATTTTAGATTGCTCGGCGCAAAATTTGAGCTTTAAAATTTGAAAAGTTAAATTTAAAGCAGGCGGGCAGTATGAGATGAAGATCAAAACCGCTCGCCCGCGGAGTTCAATGAAAAGGCAAAATGCCGCCGCCGTTTAAACCTGAATTAAAATTTATATCTGATGTTTGAGAAAAATACGCGACCCTCCTCAGGATAGCCCTCGTCGTACTCGTAGTTTTTATCAAACGGGTTCGATACTCCCGCCTCTAGACTTAAGTTTTCGATCGGCTCGTACGTGAGCTTTAAATTTGTAACGCCAAAGCCCGCCAGTCTGGTCTCTTCTTTGGATAGGACGTATTTGCCGGATGAGATATATTGCGACATATATGCAGATAGCTTAGGCGTGATTTTATAATCTACGTATAAGAAAGCCTTGTGTTTCGGCAGATCATACACTTTGGCGTCGCTTTTATCGTTTTTAACTATAAGATAGGAGTAGTTGCCGCCTATCTCAAGATCCTTCGTCGCAAAATATCCCGTGCTAAACTCAAAGCCTTTGTGGGTCGATCTATCGATATTTACGATCATATCTCTAGTTTGACCGTTTCGCGTCTCTTTTCTAAGCCCGAATGCGTCTTTGATCTTTGAATAAAATACCGCCGTTTCGAGCCTTAGCGTATCGCCGAACATCCTTTGATAATCTATTTCGTAGTGGTTTGCTACCTCCGGACGAAGCGCTGGGTTTGCGAAGGTTCGGCCAAATCTCTCGCTATATCTGTCTTTCATGCTCGGAAAATAGGTCTTTTTTGCGTAGCTTAAGCTAAGCTCATCATTGCCGTCGAAGCTTTGTTTAAATATCGCCTGATAATTGAAAGCCGTTTCCTTTTTCAGATCCGTAAAGCTATAAAAATGCGGTCTTCTAGCTAAAATAGAGCCGTATTTTTCGGCCTTTTTCGGATCTCTAATGTCATAATCAATGCCTAAAATGAGTTTGTTATAATCGGTAAATTTATACGTATTTTCCAAAGCGAAGCTATACATAGCGTCCTGAGTCGTTTGGATCGGCTCGCCGTCGTTGTGCTCTTTGTGCTCGTCAAATTTATAATTGAGCGCAAATTTGAGTGTATCTTGCTCTACGACGTCGCCTCCGATCTCCGCGCCCGCGCCGTAGGAGTGGTCTCGATAGTGGCTGTTAAATGCGCGTCTCGTTCTTTGCGTGCTGTAGGTTTTGTCGTCGAATGATCTTAAATCGTTTTTGAATTGATCGTAATACGCTTTCGTATTTACGTATAAGCTACCCGCAATTTGCGTATGCGAGAGGAAGTAGAGGCTCTGTTTATCCCACATAGGCCAATCCCAATATCTACTCCAATCCAAATAGCGGCCCGCATAACGAGGGGCCTGTTTTCTGCCTTTTTGATTGATATAGCTGATGGCGTATTCGTCGGTTTCGTTCGGCGTAAGACCCACTTTAAGTCCGATTTTTTTGTCTCTTTGGATGGAGTTATCGCGTCTGCCGCCGTCTTCATCTTTGTTTATAGGCATGCGAAATTTAGACGAAAGCTGCTGGCCTCTGTCTTCAAAAAAGCTTCCGCTTACCTGTGCATAGAATAAATTTTGCTTAGTACCGACGCTAAAATCTACGTTGTTGCCGATAGTTTTGCCGCTTTTGCCGCTTTCAACTCCATAACCGATCTCGCCTTCTAGCTCTTTGCTAGGCTTTTTGGTGATCAAATTTATCGCGCCGCCCATAGTATTTGGTCCGTAAAGCACCGAGCTAGCGCCCTTGGAGATTACGATGCGCGACAGATCAAACGTCGTAAATCGTCCGTAATCGATATAGCCGTCGTAAGGGATATAAACGGGAATTCCGTCGATAAAGACGGGCACTCTTCTGGCGTTAAAGCCGCGAACATAGAAGGTCTGCTCGGCTCTTCCGCCGCCGCCTTTGCTTATTTGTAGTCCCGGCGTGCTCTCGGCTACCTCGGAAAGACGCTTGATCTCGTTTTTCTTCAGCTTCTCTTCGTCGATCACCGCGACGCTCGTGTCGCTTTCTTGGACCTTATCGCCGATTTTCGACGTGACTTCGATCTCGCCTAGATTAAAAATTTCGCCGTGAAGCGCGACGGCGGCTATGACGGCAAACAGACAGCTCTTTTTCATCGAAAACTCCCTTGAGTAAAATTATTTTGATATATCGCAAGAAATCTGATTTTTATGCATTTTTAATGCATCGATATATGAAAAGAATTTTATTCAATATATGTTAAAAGAAGCTTAAATTTAGAGGGCTGTATAAACGAAATTTTAACGAAACCTGCAAAGTGCGACGAGAAGATATTTTAAGGACGGATCGCGCGAGCACGTCAAAATCTTAAGCTTGGAAACGAATGCGTCTAATGCGCGAGCAGCTAGCCTTGCGGCGAGGAGCATGCAGAGGGGCCGCCATATCGGTCTTATCGAGCGGTAGAATAGATATTTGCGCCGTTTGCGGGGTTTTTCCGTAGCAATTTGCGTATTTTTGATCGTACGGCTTGCGTTTTTCGACACTCGACACTCGGTGTGAGGGGTGAGGGGTGAGGGGTGAGGGGTGAGGATCGCCGCCTTGCAGTTCGCGGAAAGGTCTGAATTTTGCGCGAGGGCGGGCTTGCGCGATGAGTTGGCCTTGCATTAGGGGTAGAATTTTGAGCAAGATACGGGCTTTGGGTCGGTCGCAACCCAAGATCGCGCAGCTTTGCGAGCCATGAAATTTTTAAATTTCATATGCAGTACGCGCGCAGGGGGGGGGTAGGATTTTGACGTGGGCCGATCCCATGCGAGCGGACGCC
>NZ_CALKTS010000295.1 GCF_937997595.1 uncultured Campylobacter sp.
GGCGTCTTTTGGATTTATCAGCACCGGCTCTCTGCCGCTAACCTCGGCGAAATTTCTGATGATCGAGTTGTTTAGCTGGCTGTGCAGGCGGTAGCGAGAGTGCGGGCTAACGACGTGGATCGGATACTTCGCCGTCTTTTTCGCATCGCCTAGCCACTCTTTCGGTTCGATCCAAGTAGGCATCGGCGGGCAGTCGGCATAGCCCATCTTGGCGATCGTTGGTGAGTAAATTTCGATCTTACCCGACGGCGTGCCGAGGCGGTTTTTGGCGGGATTTTCGCGGAATGCCGCAAGACGCGTATATAGTGCGCTGCTCTCATCGTCCTTTTCAAAACGCACGAAGCCTTTGTCGTAAAATTCCTCAAAGCTAGGCATCGTTATATTTAGGCCTTTGGCTTGTTCTACGGCATCGGCGTAGAATTCCTTCATCCAGCCTAGCTCATCCTTGCCCTCGCTAAAGACCTCGCCATATCCCCAGCGCTTGCAGATCTGCTCGCAGATCCAAAAGTCGCTCTTGCTCTCACCCATCGGCTCGATTGCAGGCCTGTAAGCGACTATATATTCGCCCGTAGCGCCCGTTTGGTTGATGTCGTTGCGCTCGACCTCGATCGCGACGGGAAGCACGATGTCGCTAAGTTTTGCGGTGCTCGTCCAGTACGGCTCGGCGGTGATGACGGTATCAAATTTGCGCCACTGCCTCACAATATTATTCACGTCTTGATGGCGCGTAAACATCGATCCGCACGCCATATAAGCGACTCTCATATGCGGCAGCTTGATCTTGGTGCCGTCATAATCGATCTGCTTGCCTGGATGCTCCAGCGCCTCGATGCTGCGGGAGGACGGGATGGTGATATTTTTCGCGTTTTTCCAAGGCGCAGAGCCCGTGTTTTCGTATTTTTCATCTATGCGCGTGCTAAGCCCTTTTAAAATCGGAGCTACTTTATTCGTAGCGCCCGCAGAACCGTAGCCTAGGCTAAATTCAAAGCCGAGACCCTCCTTGCCGATATATCCCAGCATCGCATTAAGCGCCACTAGCGCCCAGAAAGGCTGCTCGCCGTGATCTGCGCGCTGCAAACCGCGACCGATTAAAATCGTGCTCGGCTCCTTTGCAAGTGCCGTAGCAAATTTCGCAATAGCATCCTCGCTAAGCCCGCAAATTTTGCTCGCCCAAGCTGCGTCCTTTACGATTTTATCGCTCTCGCCTAGAAAATACGCTTTAAATTTATTAAATCCGACGGTGTATTTTTTGATAAATTCCTCGTCGTAGAGGTTGTTCGTAAATAGATAATGGCACATACCGATGATGAGTGCGGTGTCGGTATTTGGGCGCACGATAATATCTTCGCTGCCAAAGTAGCGCGCGGTGTCGTTTCTCATCACGTTTACGCTATAAGTTTTGATTCCCGATTTTTTAAGCTCTTGCATGCCGATGTAACCGTCGTGCGTAGGCGGAATGGATGAAATTTGATTGGTTACCGCAGGATCAGTCGCCCAAAATACGACGTTTTTAGCGTTTTTGACGATCGCTTTCCACGTAGTAGGCGCGTCGTAAACGGCGCTTGAGCCCAGCACGTGAGGCATGATAACCAGACCCGCACCGGTCGAATAATCACCGCTTTCCTCTACGTAGCCGCCTAAAATTTTAAGCATTCGGTGCGCTACGGTGCGTCCCCAGCCGATCTTACCGCTGCCACCCCACCAGTAGCATTCGCCGTAGATCGCCTCGGCGCCGTATTTGTCGAAATTTTCTTTCAAAGCCTTCGCCGCTAGATCAAGGGCTGTGTCCCAACTAACCCGCACGAACTCCTCTTTGCCGCGCAGTTCGCTCTTTGCCGCGCCTTTAGCCTTTAGATAGCTTTTGCGCACCATCGGATAGAGCACGCGGTTTTCGTTTTGGATATTATCCGGTAAGCTGTAATTCATCGTGTTTGGAAATTTATCGCCCTCAAAATCGCTTACCGAAACGATCTGCGACGAGTTTAAATTTAGCCAAAAAGTGCCGAATCTATTTGCGCCGAATACCTTTTTGTTATCAAAAATCGTCTGCGTGACCCCCTCGATCCTGCTAGCGCTAGCCGCGCTTGCGCCTAAAATCCCTGCCTTTAAAAAGTCTCGCCTTTTCATCTGATCTCCTTTATCATTCAGGTTTTTTTGCATTGTGTTGTAGATATTTTATGATCAAATTTAGCTCGTCGCCCTCGAGCGCTACGTAGTTTGCATTGATCATCTCTTGCAAATTTGCAGGCCACTGATTTGCCGTGAAGCTATTCGGCTCGTGAAGCCTATGACACGCCGAGCAGATCTGCTCGTAGTTTGTCTTTGCCTCCGCATAAAGCGCCTTAGCGTCCTTAGCTACGGCATCCGAGCTGATCTCGTAAATCCCCTCGGCTTCGTACCAGATCTCGCCGTAATCGTCCTCGAGCTTTTTACCCTTTTTAAAATTCGCTTCGGCTTCGTTCGTAAAAATCGCGTAAATTTCAGCCTCTTTCATATTTTTTTGGATTTGAAGCTGATAGTTTTCGCTCACGACGCCTTTGATCTTAATCTTGGTAACGCCGCCATCGCTGGATATCACCTCGATCGGCGTTAAAATTTCAGCCTCACCGATTGCTTTGCCGTCTTGCGAGATCGTAGCGGTTTTGGAGATTACCTCGCCGCCGAAAAGCGAACACGCACAGATAAATGAGATAAAAATTTTCCTCATAAAGTATCCTTTCTAGATTGTCTTTAACGCGAATTATAAATCAAAGATAAATTTAAATTTGTCGCGATTGCGACGAATTTATCCTTTTTATGTAAAATTTACGTGAAATTTTATGCAAAGAGCTGCTATGATAGATAGACTAAATAACGATTACAGCGAGAAATTCGACTTTTTAAGCAGGGAGCGGATTGCTAAATTTAGGCGCGAAAGCTACGCTCGCGGCGACGTGATCTACGCGCAGAAGTTTAAATTTATCATTTTGCTGCAGGGCAGAGCGAAACTAAACTGCTACGAAAACGGTAAGGAATTTATCTTTAGCTTCGTAAAAAGCGGCGCCTACGTCTGCTTGGATAAAAATACTAGCCTTGAAATTTTAAGCGACTGCGAGACGCTACAGATCAATATCTCGGAGCTTTTCGAGCTGCTCGGAGATGAGTTTGCAAGCTCGATCATAAACGCACTTATTAAAAACATCTACTCGCAGCGAATTTTAATTAAAGAGATCGTCTTTGCGAAAATCCAGACGCGGATTTTAAATTTCTTAAATCGCATCGCAAACGCAGATAAGATCGTGGAGCTTCCCTTTAATATAATGACGCTTGCAAGCCTGCTCGGCGCGCCTCGCCAAAATGTCTCCCAAGCGATTACGAAGCTAGTAAATGACAAAAAGATCGTGAAATTAAAGGGCAATAGGATTAAAATTTTATAGTCTGAATCTGCGCGGCGGATCTAAATTTAAACACAAAAGGCTATTTTGAGCAAAACCGTCTATTAAAAAGGGCTAAAAACCAAAATGGAATTAGCCCTAAATTTAGCTTATTTGCAAAGCTTATGTGTGCTACAAAGCTGCGTTTAAAAAATCGAGCCTCTGCTTGCGGGTCGCAACGGATCGTCTCCAAAGCGGTTGCCTCCGTTAGTGCCTTGCTGGATAAAAAATACGATCAATACTATCGGGCCTATTATCGGGACAAGAATTAACAGATAAAACCAGCCGCTTCTATCGGTATCATGCAGACGCCTTACCGCTACGGCGATAGAAGGTAAAAGTATTGCCAATAAAAAGATTGAGTTAATGAAACCGATCATTCTACCGGAACTCATAACCGTATAGGTGCCTAAAAAGCCGTCCAATACTAACGTTACGATTCCTAAAAGTGCCGCAAATAATGCAAACCACCAGTACTCTGAACGTGGTGCACGCCCCTCAAAATTGCAATAATTCTCTTTGAGACAAGTGCGAACAGACTCCATAAAAGTCATCTCAAACTCCTTTTAAAAAAATAAGGTAAATTATATAACAATGGCACTTAAATTTGTCCTTTATATTGATTAAATTTTAAAATTTATCTCCGCTACTGCGCTGTCTGGCAAATACATTAAAATTTATCTCGAATGAACTTAATAGCGAGCTGTTTGATAAGCGGAGGAGGGTAGGTTAGGCGGAACAAATTTTGCTTTTTCGCTCGCGCTAAATAACAAAGTAGGGCGGCTGCGACTAGCACAATTATAATAGCGATTTTATCCGCTTTGCCATGCCATAGCTGCTCAAATTTTAAAATTTACCTCCCTTTACGGCTTAAAATTTTAGAAATTTTTACAGCGTCGTAAGTTTTCGCCTGCGCTTTTAGAAACTCGCAAAGCTCCTTCTGTTCGCACAAGCCGCGAGAGAGCAAAACTCCGCCGTCATCTCGTCATCCAGCACC
>NZ_CALKTS010000296.1 GCF_937997595.1 uncultured Campylobacter sp.
TTACTGCAGCTAAAGAGCTAAGAAGCGCCACTTTTGCAACTAAATTTCTCATATCTACTCCTTTTGGTGAAATTTCAACCTCTATGTTAGCGTTAGCTTATAAAACGTGGTCTAAATTTAAAGTAAATATAACACCCGACAAATAGGAGGATATTCAACACAACAAGAAATACTAGGCCTTGCAATTCTATACCTCTTATTATATATCTAAGCTTACTTTAGCAATCTATAGATCCTCGCAGAATCGGTTAAAGAAACCGGCTCGAATAGCTCTTTGTCGTAATTTTCCAGTACAAAAAGCTGAATAAACGTCGAGTTAAAGACCCTTTTATCCAAAACTAAAATCCTTTGATAGTCTGGCAAAAATATAACGAACAAATCGGAGCTTTCATCTACCTGCTTTGATAATTTAACGAGTTTGCCGTCTACTTCGCCTACATGATAGTAGGAGTTAATACTCATTTTTTCATCGTCATGAATCAGATATTCCGGATCAGCGCTAGGTAATGTGCATTCACTGCCCACTATTATGCTCACTCCGTCTTCACCCATCCTAATGTCATATCCTACATAAGCTAATGGTGTATAAAACTCCTCGCCCGTAGTTATATCTATAGCGGAAAATTTTAAAATATTTGGAAGCATATCCAACATACGCGGTACGAAGTAATAATACACCTCTCTGGTTTTTTGAGGGAGTTTAAAATTTTTATCTTCCAGCGATTTTAAAAATTTATTGATATCGGGCTCATTATAATCCTTTTGCATTTGAAGCAAGCTCGAGCTAAAATTTTCATTCATACGCCTTTCGATATATTCGACATTTAGCCTCGCCATATTAGCCGAGCTTATCTGATCTTTATTAAAAGAAAACGCCGTTAAAAATGCGTAATCTCCAAACTGCCTGCCTCCAGGATCTGCCACCACTTTTACGTCGGCATAATATCTGATCAAATACCCGTAGTCCCACCACGAGACCACATAATCCTCTCTGTCTACTTTATTTTTCAGCTCGGCAAGCGGGGCCACGGCGCCCCTCATAAGCACGGGCGCGACACGAAATTTATAAATATAATCTAGACTTGGTAGCAGCGCCAAGCAAGTCAGCACAATTAGCATAGAATTTCTAAGCCAAACTCGTATCTCAAAATAATTTAAAGTAAAATATAGAAAATAAGCAAAGCCAAAAGCAATTATCGGCGTGATATACATCGTAAATCTAACTCCGCCGAAAAATGCCAAAAATCCAAGTAATAGCATCGGCAAAGCCAAAATAAACGAGCGAAATTTAATAAACATAAAAATTAAGCCGGCCATAGCGCATATAAATATAAAAATATTTCCGCTAGAATAGCCCATAAATTTCATAAAATCCGTATTGGCTACTTCGTTGATTGTGCTTCCGACCCCATAGAAATAAAAAGCACCCGATACTTTACCTACGCTCTTGCCGACGTATGCTCTCATTTTACTCAAGATAGGATCAAGCCCACCGAAATATATAAACAAAGCAACTACCAAAACACCCAATATCCAAAGAATTTTCTTGTTTTGAGAGCTTGGAATTTTAATCATTAAAAAATATAACGACGCGATAAGCACGATTCTAAGCAATAAAATATAATTTACTATTATCGTATAGTCGCCATAGTATGTTTTAAAATTTATCACCGCTACCGCCATAAGAATCGTAGCTTTGTAATTTATCTCATTTCGTCTATCAAATATCAAAGTGTAAAATAAAAACATGCCCATTATGGCTAAATTTAACGAATACGAGCTTGGATACCACCAGCTATAAAGCGCCATAAAGACCGCGGGCAAGATTAAATTTAGTTGCGAGCCGTTTTGAGTGAGTCTGATTAGAGCCCAGATTGTCAGCATGGGCAGGACGATATTTAACATATCGCTATCGAAATAACCGCCTAACGTCCTCATATAATATCCCGGTAATATGGTGGCAAGTAGTGCCGCGATGATGCCGGCGCTCAGGATCCTATACTCTCTTGCTATCAAAATAATCGGCACGGCCACTAGCGGCGCTAAAAACACGCTCATATAAATCGTAATGCTATTTAGGCTGACTGGTAAAATTTTACTAAGCAAAAATGCCAGAGTTGGGATCGACGCGCCGTACGGGCTAAGATCGCCCTGCTGGTGAAAGCCCGCTATCATATCACGCGCACCCTCGGCATTCGCAAAAGCGTCGTTTGTGGTCATAATGAGCTCGCCGTCAAAAGAAAACTGCTCAATCCCGCTAGCCCAATATATCCAAAAAAACCTACACGCCACGCCGAATATATAAACCAGCGTCATGATCAAAAAAATATCCATGCGTGAGTATTCGCCGTTTGTAATTCTAAATTTTTGCATCTTTTTCCTTGATTTACCATTTGAAGTACCGAGCGGCAGGGTTAAAATTTGCCTCTACAAATTTTACTCGCTTTATCACGCCCGCGTTACGTCTTTAACGGCATTGTTTAATTTGCGTTTATTATAGCAGAATTTATCGATATTAAAGCGAAATTTTAAAAACAACCCAAGTCAAGCCGTTTAGAATTTAAATTTGTGATATGCAATTTTGGCGACCATCAAAAAATACGATACGTAAAGATAGAGATTAAGATGTAAACTAAATATCCAATATAAGGCAGATACAAAACAACACTAAGCCAATAAACATGCGTATATCTAGCATATTATAAATTCCATCTTCTGGGTGCGGAATGAACAAATATAGGACAATAAACATAACGAACGCTTTTAAAAAAATATATAACAATGTTTTATTCATAGGCATATATTTAGCGATCTATGCTATGGCTAAATAGCAGAAGCAACCGCTCGTTGCAAGAAACTTGCGCCGAGCCGGTGGATTTTTGTGGTTTAGACGAAATTCTCGCCTAATACGCGTCGCACATAAATTTACAGACGGTTTTCGTGCGCAGATTGAGCATGATCGAGCTTAGGCATCTGCCGTCCTTGTTGCCGCTTAGCAGGCGCACGGCGTCGCCCTCTTTCCACTGCGTGCTGTCGCCCTCGATCGTCCTGTAATGCGCGCCGTTAATAACAAGCGACTCGCCGCCCTTTAGCGTTTTATCGATCTTTAGATCGCTTGCGATCTGGCTTAGATCGCCTTTTAGGGCATTTGCGATTAGTTTTTCTTCGGCCTGCACATGCGTCTTCATCGAGCTTTTAGCAAAGTCCGGCACCTGCACAGTTTCGGTCTGAGCCGAAGCAAACACGGCGAGCACGCAAGCAGCGTAAATTAGTTTCATATTTTCTCCTCGGTTTTTTCAAAATTTAGGCGATTATAGCAAAGTTTACTTAAAAATTTCGGTCTAAATTTAGCTAGAGTTTAAATTTAAGAAACCGCCCGTCTGTTTAAAACAGAGCCGAACGCGACGGCAAATTATAAAATTTCGCCGCAATTTAAAATTTACTTATTAAAATACGCCGCCAGCGCGCTTAACCAAACAAAGGGCTATTATCCAAGACATCACTCGCGGCGTACCCGCAGAAAACGCCGCAAGCATCGCAGAGGAGAGGATGCCGCTGCCGTATTGCAGCGAGCCGATGAGCGCAGCGGCCGAACCCTTCATCTCCTGCGGCACGCTATCAAGAGCGGCGGCATTGGAGCAAGAAGCGATAATGCCGTTCATGCTAAAAACGAAAAACATCGGGATTATCACGCCAAGAACGCCGCCCGTTTTGAAAAACGCAAACGCAAACAGCACGCTGGCAGCAAGCGCGGCAACGAGCGTGGAGACTATGAGTAGGCGGTTTAGCGCATAGCGCTTTACCAGCTTTTTGTTTACGAAACTTAGCGCCATGACGCCCACGATGTTTAGGCCGAATAAAAATCCGTAGTATTTGCTAGGAATGCCGAAATAATCGATATATACAAACGACGAGCCAGTGATAAAGGCATAGGCGGCTACGTAGAAAAATGTCACGCTAAGAGTGTATCGCATAAATTTGGCGTCTTGCAATAATCTTAGATAGTTTCTAAAAGATGATACGATGGGCTTTGTGGAGCGCTTTTGCAGCGGCAAGGTCTCCGGTAGAGAAAAAATCATTGCAAACATAATCGCGCTAGCTAGCGCCATCAGCCAAAATATCCCGTGCCAAGAGCCGAACTCCAGTATCGCGCCGCCCAATAACGGACCCACTATCGGCGCTATCGCCATGATGATAACTAGCGTAGAGAGCATCTGTGCGGCCTGCGAGCTACCGAAAAGATCGCTAATCATCGCCCTGCTTAGCATCGGTCCTACGCACGCACCCACGGCCTGAAACACGCGCCAGAACACTACGCTAGTCATAGTGTCCGACATCGCGCATCCTACTGATCCGATCGCAAAGAGCGCCATACCGATAAAAAGCGGGATTTTACGCCCGATCCTATCGCTGATAGGCCCCATACGAGCTGTGCGATAGCAAAGCCGATCAAAAAGCCCGTTATCGTGAGCTCCGCATCGCCATGCAACTGTCGCTCCATCGTAGGCATAGCGGGCAGATATACGTCCGTAGATAGCGATGTACATGCCATGAGCGCGCTTAGTACGACTAAAAAAGATAGTGAAGTTCTTGAAGAGTTCAAATTTTTCCTTTTGTTGTTATTTGAGTGGGCGCGGGGTTTGCGCGACTAGATTTAAATTTGCCCAAATTTACCGTGTGAATTTTGTGTGATTATAGCTAAAATTTAAATGCCTTTCAGTACAGAAGCTTGGAGTAAATTTAATGTAAAATTTTTGGCATAAATTTAATACAAGCGGGGTAAAAATTCTACTTAGTTTTGCTTGGGTTTTTTCAAGAAACCTTCATCAAGGTAAACTAAATTTTGCGACAAATTATGTAACCGAACAAATTTAAATACAAGATTATAAGGTATAGTATTTTTCGCTTAAGCAATACTTCCTCATTTTTTCATAAAAAATTTCTCATTTTTAACCTTACTTTGTAAACACAAAGCAACAAGGCAATATTGCTAAATTTTCTTACAAAATTTGAGTTTTTAAATATTTTTTAAAAAAATATTTTGATAGAATAGGGCAGAAAACATAAGGATTGTACATGAAAGTAAATATAGCTCAGGCCATTAAGAGAATCAAGAAAAGTCCAGATTTTTTCAGACCGCTTTACGAAAGCATTATAAACTCAATACAGGCTGACGCCGATATTATAAAAATAAAATTTCAGCTAGAAGAGCATGGCGGCGAAGGATCCATTTATAATATAGTCAGCTATAGTATCGAAGATAATGGGCATGGGTTCACCGACGAAGATGCGGACGCCTTTTTAACATTGTATACTGAAAGAAATGCTGACAAGGGAGCTCTTGGTAGCGGAAGAATATTATGTTTAAAAGTATTTGACGATATATTCATAACAAGTCAAACTAAAAACAACGGGCAAGAACTCGGGAAAGAAACAAAAATAAATTTTAACGTTAATTTTAATTATAATTCAATAGATGAACTTGCTAGAGAAGAAAAAAGTAGCGATAAAAGTTATACTATAACAGAGTACAAAAATTTAAAACAGGCTTATCAAAACAAAGAATTTAACTTAGACCAAATAAAAGAAAATATTTTTACAGAACTGCTTCCGTTATTTATAGAGTACAGCACGAATGATAAAAATTTGACTATTTTTATAGATGATCAGGAGTGGATAAACAAAAAGCTCATAAGCAACAAGATGCTATCCTATAATTTTAAAGAAAAAGTATTTAGCGTTTCTTCTAACGATAGTAGTATAACAAAGGTTTTTAAGCTTTATTACAGAATAGAAAATGATGATGCAAGAAAAAATATGCAATTTTATGCAGCTGCCTATAGAAAAATTAAAGATTTCCCGAATGATACTAAAGTTAGTGATGATTTACCAGGCAGACCTTCTATTATTTTTTGTTTGACTTCTGATTATTTTAAGGAAATAGTTGACGACTCTAGAGAAGATTTTATAGTTTTTTTTAATCAAAATAACCCAACAGAAGAAGCGCCTATTACTATGCCGTCTATAAATTTGAAATTACGAGAGACAATTAGAGCTATAATTGTAGATAAATTTCCTAATATAATGGATGATTTTAATTTAAAAAAAGAAGAAGTTATTAATCAAAATCCTTATTTAGCTAGGTATGTAAAAGATATGGATGATTTTACTAAAAGTATAGATGATATAAAAAAGGATGCTGAAAAATTATTTGAAAATTCATCCAAAAAAGTTAAAGAGGAAGTCAAAAAATTTTCTGAAAATATTTTAAAAACAAGAAATTTTCAAAAAGATAAATATATAGAAATAACAAAAGATTTTACAGAAACTGGGCAAGAGCAACTGGCACACTACTTTGCCTATCGTCAGGTGATCATAGAGATGCTTAAGAATATTTATCAAACAAACACAAGCAAAGATTCGGAGAAACTTTTTTCCGAGGGCGACATACATGATCTAATAATGCCTAGGAAAACAAGTAATCACAATAATATGGAAAATGTTGCACAAAATAATTTTTGGTTATTCGATGACAAATTTATGACTTTTAACTTTGCCGCAAGCGACAATACTATGGAAAAAATTAGAGAAGAATTGGCTATGGATTTAGGAGAAGTACCACAAGGATATGAACTAGATAGACCAGATTTGCTTATTTTATATTCAGACGATGAAACATCAATTAGCTCAAAAGATGTGGTAATTATAGAATTAAAAAGGATAGGCTTAAATGAATATGATAGGAGCAAGGCCTTGGATCAATTGGCAACATATGCTGATGTTTTTAGAAGAATTATGGTTAATCAAATAAAAGACGTTTTTGTATATTCGTTTTTTGAATTTGATACAAAATTTGAAAATTTACTACGAAGAAGAGGCTACCAACCTAATATATTAAGCGGCGGGGAACATAGATTACATTATTACTATTCATATATCCCCTCAGTCCAAGCCTATATAAACGTATTATCTTTTGACAGTGTCGTTTTTACAGCAGATAAGAGGAATAGACTCTTCCTAGACATATTAACTGGAAATATAAGAAATTCGTAAAAAGGTTGTTTATTGAACTATATAGGTGCCAAGAATAAACTTCTACCGTTCATCGAAAAAATAATATTAGAAAATATAGATGACAGCTGTAGAGTATTTTGCGATATATTCTCTGGAACAGGTGTGGTTGGTTTAAATTTTAAGAAATTAGGTTTTAAGATAATAGCCAATGATTTACAGTATTATTCATATGTTTTAAATAGGCATTTTATAGGAAATCATAAAAAGCCAGAGTTTAAAGAATTAGTAAATTTTTTAAAAATAAAAGATAAAAATAATATTCTAAAAGAAGTATTTCGTTTTTTTAATACTTTACAACCGATTCATGGCTTTATTGCAGAAAATTATTCACCAGCCGGCAAGGATGGCAGGATGTATTTTACAGAACAAAATGCGAAAAAGTGTGATGCAATAAGAACCAAAATAGAGTTTTTAAAAAAAAACAAAGTAATCACAATTGATGAATATTTTTTTCTCATCTCATCCTTATTAGAAAGCATAGATAAGTATTCTAATTCGGTTTCAGTATATGGAGCATATTTAAAAAAATTTAAAAAGACAGCTTTATTAGAATTTTATTTTAGGCCAAGCAAACTATATATTAACCATCAAGAACACGAAATATATAATCAAGATGCAAACGATTTAATAAAAAGAATTAGTACAGACGTGCTCTATCTAGACCCTCCGTATAATCGCAGACAATACTATACAAATTATCATATACTAGAAACAATTGCCAAATATGATAATCCAGTGATTTATGGAAAAACTGGATTGCGACTAGAAAATGACAAAAGATCAAAATATTGTCTTGTAAATACAGCATATAATGAATTTAAAAATTTGATTGAAAATGCTAATTCAAAATATATATTTATGAGCTACAATAACGAAGGAATAATACCTATACAAGCAATAAGGGGAGTTTTTGAAAAAAAAGGAAGGCTAAAAGAATTTACTATTTCTTATTCTAGGTATAAATCCGACTCCAAAAGAAAATATTCATCTAATAAAACAGTAGAGTATCTATTTTGCTGTACTTGCAATACATACTGCATCTAGTATTATTAAAAATTTTTCACGAAATTAGAGTTTGTGGCAAATTTTACCTTGCGAATGAGGCGGACTGTATGTCCCGTAGCAGTGAAGCAAGGTAAAATTTAACAAAGTATAGCGGAAAAAGACAAGCCTAAATTTAGACTTCGTATCTTTCTCCTGGCTTCATTTCGATTATCTCCCACGGCAAGCCTTGCTTATTTAGTTCATCCATGAAAGGCTTGGCGTCGAAATTTTCCATGTTAAAGACGCCTTTTCCGCTCCAAATGCCCTTTGCGACCATCATCGAGCCGATCATCGCAGGCACGCCCGTCGTGTAGCTCACCGCCTGCGCGCCCGTCTCGGCGTAGCAAGCCTCGTGGTCGCAGACGTTATAGATATAGACTTGGCGCTCTTTGCCGTCTTTGAGCCCGCGGATCACGCATCCGATGTTGGTTTTGCCCTTCGTGCGAGGACCGAGGCTCGCAGGATCAGGCAGTAGCGTCTTTAGAAACTGTATCGGAACGATTTTCACGCCGTTATGCTCGACCTCGTCGATGCGAAGCATGCCGACGTTTTCTAGGCACTTCATGTGAGTTAGGTAGCTTTGTCCAAAGGTCATGAAAAAGCGGATTCGTTTTAGCCCTTTGATGTTTTTTACTAAGCTTTCTAGCTCCTCGTGGTAGAGTAGATAGCTATCCTTGACGCCCACTTTCGGATAGTCCCATTTGAACGAAATCTGCATCGGCTCGGTCTCTTTCCACTCGCCGCGCTCCCAGTAGCGGCCCTTTGCGCTCACTTCGCGCAGGTTGATTTCAGGGTTAAAATTCGTCGCAAACGGATAGCCGTGATCGCCCGCGTTGCAGTCTAAGATGTCGATCTCGCCGATCTCGTCAAATAAATTTTGCTGTGCGTAGGCGCAAAATACGTTAGTCACGCCCGGATCAAAGCCGCTTCCCAGCAGCGCCATCGTGTTTGCGGCTTTAAACTCGCCGTCCTTCGCCCATTGTAGTTTGTATTCAAATTTGGCGGTGTCGGGGTGCTCGTAGTTTGCGGTGTCGATGTAAGGTATGCCGGCGCGAGAGCACGCTTCCATCAGCGTTAGGTCCTGGTACGGCAGCGCGACGTTTAGCAGTAGCTCGGCGCCCTTTTTTTTGATTAAATTTACGACCGCATCGGTGTCGTCCGCGTCGATCTGGGCGGTATCGATCTGCACGCCAAGGCGGTCTTTGATAAACTTAGCGATCGCGTCGCACTTGCTTTTGGTGCGGCTAGCAAGGGTGATCTTGCTAAAAACGTCCGCGTTCATCGCGCATTTTACGGTCGCGACTTGGCTCACGCCGCCCGCGCCTATGATTAAGATATTTGACATTTTGGCTCCTTTAAATTTTAAATTTTGCTGCAATTTTAGCAAATTTAAGATGAATTTTAAGAGGTGGGGTGCGATTAATCATAGAGTTTGGTTGTGGCGGGCGCGGAGCGCAAGCCCGTTCTAGCAAGAGCGTCAAAAGCGGCACGGCGTTAAAATTTACGCGGATAGCGGCATGCCAATTAACGGCGGCATGAGATTAAATTTACGGCCTTGCATCGCGCGATAAAATTTTAAGCCTTAAGCGCTCGTTTAAATTTAACGTTCCGCGGCAAGGCGTGGAGAATTTAAAATTTAAAGCTCGCTTTGCTGCTAAATTTATCGTGCCTCTTGCCTCGGCGCGCAGCAGACCGCATACCGCGGCTAAATTTAACGCTTTAGCGAGCAGCGGTTTAAAAAGTAGCAAGCGGGACAAAATCCAGTGACCCCCACGATAAACGGCACGAGCCCGACCAGCCCCCACCAGCTGCTAAACACCGCTCCCGCTATCATTATCGCTAGTCCGATCAGTGCTCTTATTATCCTAGTTTTCTTACTTAGCATTGCGTTTTCACTTCTTTATTTTTACATTTTGCACGTATTAATGCTTAAAATTTTTAAAGTAAGCAATGGCAGCAAACCGCCACCTAGCGTATCATCTTTGAGCCCGCCCTCCTATATACGCGCCTTGGTTAAATTCGGCTTCGTTTAATTATCTTTTCTTTTGCATAAAAGTGCGATTCTACAAAATTTATGTGCCTAAGGAGCAAAATTTATTCGAGCTCAATTTAAAATTTTGGCAAGCGTAAAACAAGGTGAACTCGAATGCAGGCGGGCAGTAGGGTAAAATTTGCGTATCGAAGGATAAAAAATTTACACACAGCTTTAAATTTGAAATTACGATAAATTGAACCGAGCGGAATTTTATCGTTGCAGAAAATTTGTCTAAATTTAGCTCGCCGCGTGTTTTAGGGTTTAAATTTAGACGCTGCGGCAAAGAAGCGTAGTGCGATATTTACGATCGAGGCGGCACCGATCTCGCGCCGTAGCGTTAAAATCAAATTTCGTAGCGATAAATTTTGCCGAAATTTTCATCCAGATTGTAGCTAAACTCACCGCCTGCGTAATAGATTGTCTCGCCGCTCTCCAGCTCGAAGCGCTGATACACGCGCAGCACGACCTCGTTTTCGCTGATGCCTTGGACGTGGATAAAAATATCGCTCTTTCTGCCCGCGGTCATCGCCATTTGGTAGAGCTGATTAAATAGCACGTATTCCGGATCCTTCTCGGCGTCCTCTTGGGATAAAAAGCTCTCCAGTACGCCCAGCATCTCCGCGCGAAATTCCGTTCTGGCGCGCGCATAAGCGTTTTGGA
>NZ_CALKTS010000297.1 GCF_937997595.1 uncultured Campylobacter sp.
TTTAGATTTTGAAATTTAGCGCAAAAATATTATAATTTCGCCCAAATCACGGCTAGGATGGAAAATGAACTCACGCGTGCAAAACGAATATCTAAAATCAAAAATTATGAGCGCCGAGAAAGCCTGCGAGCTGATTTCAAACGGCGCATCGGTGGGCTTTAGCGGCTTTGTTGGGGCGGGCTGCGCACTAGCGCTGCCGCAGGCTCTGGCGCAACGAGCGACGGCGCTGCACGAAAAAGGCGAGCCCTATCAAATCGAAATTTTTACGGGCGCATCGACCGATCCGCTTTTAGACGGAGTTTTGGCAAAAGCAGGTGCTGTGAGCTTTCGTGCGCCGTTTTTTACGGATGCCGATATGCGCCGTGCGATAAATAGCGGCGCCGTGCGATACGCGGACGTGCATCTATCAAGCCTTGCCGCGCAGCTTAAAGCTGGCTTTTTTCCACATCTAAACTTTGCCGTGATCGAAGTAGTGGCGATTAAAGAAAGCGGCGTGCTCGTGCCGTCCACATCGCTAGGCAACAACCAAGCCTGGCTCGATATCGCCGATCGCGTGATTTTAGAAGTGAATTACTATCAGCCGCTTGAGCTGGAGGGCATTCACGACGTTACGGATCTGCGCCTGCCGCCGCATGCTATGGATCTGCCGATCAAGCACGTAGGCGATCGCGTAGGTAGCCCCTATATGCATGTAGATCCTGCCAAAGTAATCGCTGTAATAGAGGCTAGGACGCATGATCGCGTCAATAATTTCACCGCCGTGGATGAAATTTCAAGTGCGATCGGGCGCAACGTCGTAAAATTCTTAAAAAACGAGGAGGCTTGTGGCAGACTTCCCGCAAAGAAGCTACTGCCGCTACAATCTGGTATCGGCAACGTTGCTAACGCCGTGCTTAGCTCGCTACAAAATGCTGGCTACCAAGGTCTGCAGTGCTACTCCGAGGTGATCCAAGACGGCATGCTAGATCTCATCAAAAGAGGCGTCGTAGGTACTGCAAGTGCCACAGCGCTATCGCTTAGCCCCGCAGGTGTCGAGGAATTTCAAAAAAACATCGATTTCTACCGCAAGCACATCATACTGCGTTCACAAGATATCTCCAACTCGCCAGCGCTTATCAGAAGGCTTGGCGTCGTGTCGATGAATGGCATGCTAGAGGCAGACATCTACGGCAACGTAAACTCCACTAACGTCATGGGCTCGCAGATGAAAAATGGCATCGGCGGTAGCGGTGACTTCGCTCGCAACGGATATTTGTCGCTATTTCTTAGCCCGTCGCTAGCTAAAGGCGGCGCGATCAGCGCTATCGTGCCGTTCGTGAGTCACGTTGATCATACCGAGCACGACACTCAAGTCATCATCACCGAATACGGCATCGCCGATCTGCGCGGCAAATGCCCTCGTGAGCGTGCTCGCGCGATGATAAGCATCGCGCATCCCACTTACCAAGACGCGCTGAGAGATTATTTCGAGCGGGCATGTGCGCAGCCCTGTGCGGGGCATACTCCACACATCTTAAGCGAGGCGCTGTCGTGGCATCAAAGATTTAAAGATACGGGGAGTATGAAGGCTTAGAGCGAATTTGCTTGAGCTAATGGGCTAAAGCCTAAAATTTAAGCTCATTCTCGCTGAAAGCAAGAAAGTTTGCACTTAAAAATTCCGCCTGCATTTGAAAGCTCTATCGCTACTTAGAGCAAAGCTCGTTAAAATTTTTATTTTTACAAAGCTCGCGCGAAATGTTTATTGTATGAATGAATTGAAAATTTGCGCCATAAAATTTTAAAATTTGCAGGCGGGTTTAAGGCGCGGAATTTAAAATTTTATCGCTACGGAATTTTAAAATTTAGCCTTAAATTTGCAGCTCGCACATTTCAAATTTTAAAATTCTACGGCTTGGAATTTTAAAATTTTGAACTTCGCAAAATTTCATCCATAAATACGCTATCAAAATTTTAAATTTAGCCCTCATTTCATTTGCCAAGCCAATCCTAGCTATAAGGCGCGCCATAAGTTCGCGATAAAACCGCGTAGTATTTGCAAGATAAATTCCGTATAAATTAAAGCAGCGGCTTGCTAAAACAGAATTTCTCGCCTTACGAAGGCGATCTTTGGGCTATAAATTTAAAGAGGCGGGCTATAAAGTCGCGGCGAGATGAGATTAGAATTTTATCCTCGAAGGCTCCATCGGCTTGCTGTAGAAGTAGCCTTGCATATATTTAATCCCCATCTCTTCTAAGATGATTGAAATTTCGTGGTTTTCTACGTATTCTGCGATGAGCTCGTAGCCCTGCTTGCGCGCGAAGTTAGCGATGGTTTCGACGATAGCGCGCGAGTTTTTGTCGTTTGCGATATTTTTGATGAGCGCTCCGTCGATCTTTATGTAATCCACGTCGAGCGTTAAAATTCTATAGTAGTTGGAGTATCCGCTGCCAAAATCGTCTATCGCGACCTTGCAGCCATAGTTTTTGGCTACGGCGATGAAGCTGCGTAGGCTCTCGTAATCGTCAAATTCCTCGCTTTCTAAAATTTCAATAAATAGATTTGAAGCATTTGGGCTGGATGCGAGCTTGCGCTCTAAAAGCTCCTTGATACCTTCGTTTGCGATGTCAAAATATGAAAGATTTATGCTAAAGCAAGTCCCTGCGAAGCGGTCTAGCAAGCGAAAGGCTTCGTTTATTACGACCTGAGTTAGCGGGATGTAGAGCGAGGTTTGCTTTGCGATATCGATAAACTCACCAGGGCAGCGCGTCTTGCCCGAACGGTCGATTAGGCGGATTAGAATTTCATATACTAACGGGACATAATCACCGCCCTCGGTGCCGTAGGTGTTACCACTAGGATCGCGGTGGGTGATATCAAATATGGGCTGAACAAGCACAAAGACTTGATTTTTCTTGATCGCATTTTGAATGGTGTTGATCATAATCTGGTTTTGAAGATATTTTTCCTCAATCGCATTTGGGCGAGAATAAAAGCCCACGCGCTCGTTTTTACTCTGCGCCTCATACATCGCCATGACCGCCTGAAAGACCCTATTTGCGCCACCTGCCACGTCGGCGCGCTCGCTTACGCCCATAGTGATATTTAAAGGCGCGGACGCAAAGCCCTCGGTGGTATGGAGATTAAAAACCTTGTCGGTGAAGTATTTATTTATGATCTCCACGTCGCGCGCGACATTTAGTCCCTCGTAAAATAGGCAAAACTCATCCGATTGGATGCGAAAGATACTAGCTTTGATCTCGTGCGATTCGATACACATCGCAAGCGTACGCGCAAAGGAGCGCAGAATTTCATTCGTCGTCTCCGCCTTGTAAAAAAGCCGTAAATTTGCAAAATTTACGATAGTGATGTAGATCGCTACGCCCGTTTTTTCGGCGTTTATTAGCTCATATAGCGCTGCTTCGTTGCCCTGGCCCGTAAGATGATCGATATAGACTTGATTGTTTAAGCTCTCCTTTGCGCTCGCAAGAGCTAGCTTCATAATCTCGCGCTCGCCGATGTCATGAGCGTAAAGCGCATATAGCGGCGGCTTGGATGCAGCCGCGATATTTGCTAGCCTTAGGCTCACATCGGCTAGTTCGCCGTTTTTGCGAAGCAGGCGCGTATCTTTGGCGCTTTTATTTACCATCGTAGGAAGTTCGGTCCCCTTATCTTTGGGCATCAAAACTCCAAGATCGCTCCCTTGCAGCTCGCTTTGTTCGTAGCCGCTTAAGTTAAGCACGCCTTTATTAGCGTATAAAATTTTAAAGTTTTGATCTGCTAAAACTATCGCTTCGCCTGCTTGTTCGCATAGTGCGTGATAGGGCGCGAGGGCGCGTTTACTACGCAAAGCATCGGAATTTATGATGTAAGTAAGCAGTAAAAACGACAAAAACACCGCCGTGTAAAGCATCGTCATTTGCATAAACGAGCCGTAAAATTCCTCGCTAGCGTAAGAAAATCGCTCGCGCAGGCTTGCGAAGCGCTCGTTAAGCAACGAGAGATTATCGCTTACAATGATATTTTGCCGCTCGAAATTCCTTAAAATTTGCCGTGCGATTCCTATAAACGCAGCTTCGTCGGGGCTTGACGCATCTGCGCTTTCTAGCGCACTTTTTAAAGCAGAGATCTCGGAGCGATTTTTATAATTAAGCCCTAAAATTTGAGAGTAGAGATTTGCTCTTTGCGCATTTGCGCCACTGGATAAAAATTTTTGCTGCAGACTTTGAAAAAGGATTAAATTCTGCGAATTTAAAGCCCCAAGCTCGTCCAAAAGTGAAATTTTATCGCTAAAAGCGCTTCCGATCGCGCGCACATCGCTGCTAAGTCCGATTTTATCGATGATTTTGTCTTTTTGTAAGGCTTGCAGCACCTGATAGATGCCGCGCATATCGGCATTTGCAATCGAAAAGTCCCTTCTTGCGATCTTTGCATCAAATAATATATTTAAGCGGTTATCGGCGTTATCGATCAAAGCTAGCTCGCGCGAAATCGTGCTAAATCTCGCTACATCTCTTAGCGACGAGAAATAATTCCCGGCGATGATTATGCCTAATATCATAATCCCCACCATCAAAGCCCACATTATCTTATCTTTCATCCTGCGCCTCCGTCATATCGCCTTTAAGCGTAGCTAAAAAGCTCATCAAAGCATCAAGCTCCCCATCGCTAAGATCGTATTTTAGCAGATCCTTTGCGATCTGCCGCACCGCAAGACGCAAATCCGTCTGCCCGTTTACGTAAGGCGCGGTTTGCGTGATATTGCGCAAGCTAGGCACGCGGCGCAGCTCAAATCCATCGGAAGCGAGCCTGTGTCTAGGCGCATCCTCCTCTTCTACGCTTGGGCGAATTTTAGTAAAGCTGCTGGTGCCTAGGCTAACGCCGTTGTGACATGCCGAGCATAGCCGCACAAAAAGCACATATCCGTTATATTCAGCATCATTTAGCTTAACCTCGCCGCGCAAAAATCGGTCAAATTTGGAATTTATCGCCGTTTTGGACTTTAAAAATTCCTTCAGCGCATCAATGAAGTTCGCCGTATTCGCCTCGCCGTAAGCACTTTCAAAAGCCTGCTTGTAGGCTAAATTCTTCCTAATAAGCTCTAAAATTCTATCTTCGCTCGCGTCCAGTTCATTCTTGTCAAAAACAGATGTCGCGATCCGCGCTTCAAAGCCCGCGAAATTATAATCGCCTAAGTAGCGGTCAAAATAATAAGAATTTATGAGCGTAGGCACGCGTCCATCGCGCACCGAAGCGCCCGAATCGTTTAGATAGAAGTTGTGGCAGCTCTCGCAGGAGCGGCCTTTGCTACTAAATCTTACATCGGTAAAAATTTTTGCGCCCAGCCGCGCCTTTTGTGGGTCGTATTTAGGCATCTCAAGCGGCGTAAAAAGATTGCCGCAAAGCCCCAAAACGGGCGCCAGGCTAAATATAAAACAGCTTAAAGCTCGCTTCGATCTCATCGCTTATCATCCCGCCTTTAACCCGCTTTTTCAAAAGCTCCTCGATCTCGTGCTCGCTAGCCTCCGCGCCGTCCATATGCAGGTGCCACGCGGCGTTTTGCACTGCTTCTTTCAGGCTGCGCTTTTGCTCGCGCCTATCGGTTAAAATTTCACTTTTAAATTTGATGTCGCGCGCGCCAAGCAGCGCCTCAAACTTTTCGGCGGCGGTAGCAAGCCTTTTATGCCCCGTACCGAAGCGCTCAAACAGCGGCGCTAGCATCGAGGAATTGCGCTCGCTCGCCCAATTTAGATAAATTTTACGCTCGCCCAAAGCCAAAAACGCCTCAAAATCCTCCGTGCTCTTCAGTGCAGGGCTCATCGTAAGAAAGGCGATATCAAAAACTGCGGGAATTTTAAAATTTTCGCTCCCTCGGTTTTTGCTCGCAGCGTCTTTAAAATTTAAAGCCCGCGCTTCTTGAGCTTGCGCGTTTGAAATTTCGCTTTGCGAGCGCGGATAAATTTTAAAATTTTCGCCCGCCGCGCCTGCAAAACCATCGCGGCTCAGCCGCTCGCAAAACTCCGCAAAGCTTAAATTTAATACGTTTTGCAAGCTGATGCCAAACTTCTCCGCGCTGCGCCTTAGCTCGCGCAGCATCCCCTCCGAGCTATCGATCGCCGTCACTTTAGCGCCCAGCGACGCGAGATACAGCGAGTAAACCCCCGTACCGGCGCCCACATCGAGCACGCTTTTGCCAGCAAAGCTCGCGCCCCAGCCGCGCAGTATCTCAAACACCCGCTTGCCGAAATCCCCTAACTCGCCGCTAAATTTAGCGTAACTTTCGGACTTTTTATCCCAGCTATTTTCATGTGTTTTTTCGCCGATTTTCTCCACCGCTAGCCTTTAAATTTTTTGTAATAATAGCAAAATTTGGCAATTTTTCCGAATTTGGGCTATAATAAATGCTTTCAAAATCTAGGCGAAAGGGCGTTCATGGCGGACGTGACGATAAGAAATTTAAACTTTGCTTACGAAAAACGCGAAATTTTAAAAGATATAAACCTAAGCTACGAGCTGCGCGATTTTTTAGCGATTTTCGGACCCAACGGCGGTGGTAAAAGCACCCTTTTGAAGCTGCTTTTGGGGCTGCTACAACCAAGCTCGGGCACGATCGAAATTTTAGGCAGATCGCCCGCGCTTGCTAGGGCGCAAATGGGCTACGTGCCGCAGTTCATCGCGATAAACAAAAGCTTTCCCATAAGCGTGCTCGAAGTCGTTTTAATGGGGCTGATAGATAAGAAAATTTTCGGCTTTTACTCTAAATCCGAGCGCGAGCAAGCCATGCAAGCCCTGGGGCGCGTAGGCATGCAAGACCTTGCAGGGTGCCGTATCAGCGAACTTAGCGGCGGGCAGAGACAGCGCGTTTACATCGCGCGAGCGCTGTGCGCAAAGGCTAAAATTTTACTTCTTGATGAGCCGTTAGCAAGCATCGACACGATGGGGCAGGTTCAAATTTACGAGCTTTTAAAATCCCTAAACGAGGGCAGCTGCGGCATAATTCTAATCAGCCACGACGTACAGCTCGCGCTAAACTACGCAAACCGCGCTCTTTACGTCGCAAACGGCTCGGCGCACACTCACGAGATCGATCCTGGCGGCAGGGCGGAATTTTTAGATCACCTACGACGCGAGCACGGGCACTTCTGCGCCGTCGATCTCGCGCTTAACGAATGCTGCTGCAAGGAGGGCGAAAATGGCTGAAATTTTATCTTACGATTTCATGCGAAACGCCCTACTCGGCGGGCTTTTGGTCAGTATAGTCTGCGGCGTCGTGGGCTCTTTAGTCGTGATAAATCGCATGAGCTTCATCGCAGGCGGCATCGCGCACGGCGCATACGGCGGCATCGGCATCGCGCTGTTTTTAGGCATCTCGCCCGTGCTGGGAGCTAGCGTATTTGCGCTGTTTTTGGGGCTGCTAATCGCTTACGTCACGCTGCGAAACACCGAACGCTTCGACGCCGTAATCGGCGCGATATGGGCGTTTGGAATGGCGCTGGGGATAATCTTCGCCGATCTTACGCCCGGGTACAAATCCGATCTGATGAGCTTTTTATTCGGCTCGATCTTAGCGATAAATCACGAAAATTTAATCTTCATCGGCATTTGCGGCGCGGCATTTGCGGCGCTTACGGCGTGCTTTTACAGGCAGTTTTTAGCGATCAGCTTCGATAAGGAATTCGCCCTGCTGCGCGGAGTAAATACTAGCGTCTTTTACTATGTCCTCGTAGTGATGGCGAGCCTTGCGGTGGTCGCGTCGATTCAGATCGTAGGACTAATCTTGGTAATCTCGCTGATGACGATCCCACCTTTCATCGCCGAAAAAATTTCAAAAAGCCTAGGCTCGATGATGGCGATAAGCTGCGCGCTATCGGCGCTCTTTTGCGCGGCGGGGCTTATTTTGAGCTTTAAGCTCAACCTAACCAGCGGCGCTTCGATAATCCTAGTCGCCTCGGTCTGCTTTTTCGCAAGCTCGATCTTTAGCAAACTTCGCGCCTAAGAGCCCGCCCAGCTCGCTAAGCAGGATGCCCGCGAGTATCAGCGCCGCGCCTAAAATTTGAAGCGCGCTTAGCTTCTCGCCGAAGGCATACCCCATTATGCCCGCGCTTACGGGCTCCAGTGCGAAAATCAGCACCGTTTTTATCTCGCTTACGCCGCGGTTTTGCGCCATCGTTTGGATCACGAACGCCGCAACGGTGGCAAAGATCGAGGTCAAAACCAGCGCGAAAATGAAATCGAAGCTCGGCGAAAAGATTAAATTTCCAATCACCCTTATCTCGCCTTCAAACTCCGCGTGAGGAGCGAAAACCGCCGCGATCAGCGCGCATACGCAGACGCAGATAAACTGCACGATCACGAAGCCATAGAGATTGCTTTTGCGCGCGCAGACGCCGGTAAAGACGATGTGAAGCGCGTATGCAAACGCCGAAACTAGCGTCAGCCGCTCGCCTATGCCAAATCCCACCGCGCCGCTTGCTCCGCTTAAAAAATACAGCCCCAAAAGCGCCACGACCGCGCCGCCAAAGGCGCTCGCACCGACTTTTTTGCCGAAAAACGCAAGCATTAAAAAGGGCACGATGACGACGTTAAGCCCCAAAATAAACGCCACCGTCGAGGAGAGCGCATAATCAAGCGCTATGGTCTGGCAGGAAAAATCGCAAAACAGCATCAGCCCGCAAAACACGCCCCGCCCTATCGTGCCGCGGTCAAATTTGACGCCGAAGCGCAGACAGGCGAGGTAGGTAAAAATGCTCGCCGCCAAAAAGCGCCAAAACAAAAAGCTGAAAACGTCGCCGCTATGCAGCGCCCGCTGAACAGGTACGAAAGTGCATCCCCAAACGATCGCTACGAAAAGCAGCCCCAGATCCCACAGCCTGCTAGGCGGAGCGGGGTTTTGCGCGCGGCTTTGCGCGGAATTAGAATTTTGCCCGAAACTCTGCGCGGAATTCGAGCTTTGCGTGCAGTTTTGCGTAGAGGCAGAATTTTGCGCGGCAGCAGGGCTCTGCGTAGAATCAGAGCTTTGCGCGAAATCGAAATTCTGCGCGAAATTTAAGCTTCGAGCAGAGCTAGAATTCTCTGCCGAATTAGATTTCTTCGCGAAATTCCGCGCCTCAAAATTTTTCAATCCAAACCCCTGCAGCGCTTGAGCGAAGCCGTGGCCCTTTGCAATGATATCGGTAAAATTTTCTTTGAGCGTCGCGTATGAGCGGCGGCGAGGCTTTTTGCGGGGCTTAAATTTGGCTCGTCTACGGCGCTCGCACGATTTAGCGAACTCTCGCTATTTGCGCTACTATGAGTGGAATTTCCCATAAAATTTCGTTTGAAATTTCTTGCGGAATTTTCGCAAGGATTTATTGTGGGGGCTTTTGCGGAATTTAAAGCTTTATTTTCGGCGCAGTTCGGAATTTGCGTGGGCTTTAAATTTAGCACAAGAGTCGCGAAATTTAAAGTGGATTTTCTTTCAAGATTTTTGACGCGCAGGGCGGAATAGGGCGCGACGAGACTGTGCACGGCAAAACCGACCGAGGCACAATTGCGTGCGGCAAAACCAGCCGAAGTGGGATAAAATTTTAAATTTCTTCCGCGGATAGAATTTAACCGGACATTCGCGTCTTGAAATTTGAAATTTCTTTTGAAGCGGGAAGCTGGAGCAAAATTTACTGCGCCGTCCGGTGTTGTGTTTTTCGCACGCTTGCACGTCTGATTTGAGATAAAATTTAAAGCGGATTTTGAATTAAAATTTTCCGCGAGCTCCGAGATAGAATTTTTCATAATTTGAAGTAAAATTTCGCCGAGATTTTAGTGCGGTCGCGCCTATCTGATCGTCTTTATGGCGTTTAAAATCGCGCCCGAGTTTTTGCGAAACTCCCTTTCGTTTTTGCTTAAAAAATCGAAGCTTTCGTTGATAAAGGCGCTGCTAAATTCGCTACTAAAATCGTCTCCAGGCTCGCGTCCAACGGCACTTTTAAAGCTTTTAGCAAAGCTCGCGTCGGCTCCTAGTTCACGTGCCAAAGGGCGAATGATTTCGTAAATTTCATCAAAGGCGTTGGTGCGCAGATAGTGGCTGAATAGCACCTCGCCGCTCATTACCGCCTTAGTATCGGCTTCGGACATATCTTTTATTTTAGCGAGTAGGAGCTTTTTGATCGGCTCTACGGCAAGACTTAGCTTCTTGCTCGCCAGCCTTTGCATATTCTGCACGGCGATGCTTTTTTTGCCCGCGCGCTCGGTAATGTAGCTAGGCAGATCGAGCTCGTAATCCTGCACGCCAGTGCGTTCGTATTCATTTGCGGCACGCTCTATCAAAGTGCTTAGTGAGTTTTTAAAATTTTCGCTATCGCCCGCGCCCGCACTAAGCATCACGTCCAGCCCCTTTACGGCGACCTCTTCCCAGCTAGCAGTCGCAAATAGCGGCAATAAACAAAAGATTAATTTTTTAAGCAAAGTTTTTCCCTAATTAAAGATTGATTATTTTATTTCGAAAATTTTAATGTATAATCAACGCTTTTATAATACCAAAAGGGCTAAATATGGAGCTTTTACTCATCGCTTTTGCGCTTGCGATGGGCAGCATCGCGCTTAGTATCTCAAACGGCGCGAAATATCCGAATTTTAAATTTGCACAGATCGCGCGCGTCGCGTTTTTCTATGCGGCGGCTCAGTTTATAATGCCGCTTGCGGGCTACGCTTTGGGGATAAATTTCGTAAAATTTATCGCGCAGATCGATCACTTCGTCGCGTTTGGAATTTTATCGTTTTTAGGCGTCAAGATGATCGCGGAATCCCGCCGCGAGCAGGACGAGCCAGCTCTACGCCTAAGCACGAAGGAGCTGGT
>NZ_CALKTS010000298.1 GCF_937997595.1 uncultured Campylobacter sp.
AAATTTTAAAAACGGCTATAAATTAAGCGCGAAAGAGTTCGCCTAAAAAGGATATATTTTATTTCTATTTACTGTTTAGGTAGTATAATCGTTCTCGTCCGACAAGATAAAACCTCCTTTTTGTATGAAGCCCGAGTTTAAAAGCTCGGGCTTTTTTTATGCCCGAAATTCTGCTATAATCCCGCCAAAAACTGCAAGGAAATTTTATGCTTTCACATATCGACGAAAACAATATGCCGCGCATGGTAGATGTCGGCGCCAAGGACGAGAGCGAGCGCGTAGCCACCGCTAGCGGTATCATCCGCATGAGCGCGGAGGCGTTTGCCGCCGTCAAGCAAAACACGGCGAAAAAAGGTCCCGTGCTTCAAACCGCCGTCGTTGCCGCGATAATGGGTGCTAAAAAGACGAGCGAATTAATACCAATGACCCATCCGCTTACGATTACTTCGATTAAAACCGATATTGAGGAACTTACGAGCGAACGCGCGTTTAAGCTTTTCGTAACTGTAAAAATCACCGGCAAAACGGGCGTCGAGATGGAGGCGCTAATGGGCGTGAGCGTGGGACTACTGACGATTTACGATATGCTAAAAGCGATAGATAAATCGATGCAGATTACCGACATCGTGCTGCAACGCAAAGAAGGAGGCAAAAGTGGCGTGTATACTAGGAGCTGAAAAGCCAAAAATCGACTATCCACTCTTTTGGGAATACAAAATCATCCTGGACGCAAGCACCCAAAAGCGCGAGCAGATCGATGAAATTTTAAAGGGCGAAAATTACAAAATAGACTTTTCGCGCTTTTCAAACGGCGGCAAATATATGAGCTTCAACGTAAGCGTTTTCGTTAAAGACGACTTGCATCGAAACGAAATTTTCGAGCGCTTAAAAGCCCACTTTAAATATGTATTGTGACAGGAGATGAAATGAAAGAAGCAATAATCAAAAAATTCGGCGCCGGTCTCGCGCAAATTTCACAAGCCGAGCTAGCCTCTTATGTGCAAGAGCTCGCCTTGCAAGAAGCCACGAAGGCTTTGTGTGAGCTTGACGACGAGAGTAAAAGCGCCAAAAGCACGCAATTAATCCTAGACTTCGCAGCCGAGTTAAAAGACGCGGGCGCGCTTAGCGATGAGACGGCAGAAGCCCTACTTAACGGCGTTAAAAAGGCGCTGTGCGACGAGGACGAGCAGGCTCTTTACAAGCTCATCTACGACTACGACGATCTGCGCAAAAAGATCGCTTGTAAGCAAAAGGCGATTAAAACCCTTGTTCTGCGCAGCTATGATGATCTGGATACCGCGCTGCAAAACGCAAGCGAAACAGAGCTAAAAGAACGCATAGGCTCGGCGCTACAGCGAGCTATCGCGAGCAAACTCCCGCTTGCGGACGTGCTGAAAGAAGCGAGCGAACTAGCCTTCATAAGCGTGCTAGAAAGCGGAACCGACATCGAGGATACCGCGCACGAGACGGCGAAAAACATCGCATTTTCGGCTATAGGCGACGGGGAATTTACGAAATTCCGTACAAAAGAAATTTCAAAAATCATCATAAATCGCGCGATTTTCGTCGCAAACGAGAGCAAAAATACAGCCTCTGCGCTGATTAGAGGCGCGATTTTAGGCTGCTACGACGGCATAAACAAAGCCGCCGAAAGATACCGCGACGAGCTAAGTTTCTCGCCAGCAAGCGATGCACAGAGCCTAGAGAACGAAAGGCTTCAAATTTCGCAGATGAGCGAGCTATTTAGCGCGGTTTTAAGCGATGCGGTCGCAAGCTCGGAGGAGCCCGCTAAAAGCGAAATCGCCAAGATCGCCGATGAAGAATTCGGAGGCTATTTGGCTAAATTTAGAAAAATTTCAAGCGATCTTGCCGAGCAACTAAGCGCCAAAATCGGCGAGATCGAGCTTGGCGAGCGCGCGAAAAAGGCAAGCGCCAAGGCGCGCGAAATCACTCAAGAGCTAAGTCAAAAAAGCGCCAAAATCATCGAAAACCTCTATCTGGACGAGAAGCTGGACGCAATCAAAAAAGAGCTTAGCGAATTTGAAAAGAAGATGAGCCAAAAATTTGCCGAGCTAAAAAGCTCCGACGTCGCTAAAAATGTAAGCGAAAGGGCGCGCGAGATGAGCGCTAAGGCTTATGAGGCGGCAAAAGAGACGATCGCCAAGCTAAAGTCCAAAAAGGACTAAATGGGCGCCGCGGGCGCGAAATCCCTAGCGGCAAACACTCGGCGCTCGCTGCTTTGCGCTGCAAAATTTACTCACATGCCTTAAAGCTCGCGTGCCCTAAAAGAAAGGAACTTTCGTTAGAGTTTGCGAGGCCTGCGCAGAATTCTTTATGCGCTTTAACGGCGCTGTAAAATTCCATGCTGATAAGAATTTTACGAATTTTGCATAGCTAAATTTAGATGCGCGCTGCAAAATTCCGTGCCGCTAAAAATCCTACGGCAATGCGAGACCCCGATCCAACCAAATCTTGCCGTAGCTATAAAATTCTAAATGTAAGATTTTATAGCTGACGTGACGCATATAAAATTCCAAAGCCGGCGCGGAATTTTAAGCTTGAAATTTCATCGCGTAGATTTGCGTAGCCGAATTTTAAAATTCTAAACGCGTAAAATTAAAATTCTACCCAAAATGATACGGCGCGGTTTGCAGTTTGAAATTTTATCCGACGCGCGCAAATGAAATTTCGCGAGATAAATTCTACGAAAAGGCGTCTGTGGCGTTTGGCATTTCTGCGATCATTTCAATTCCGATAAAACGCAATTTCATTGCAGCACAAGATGCAGTGGTGTAGTGCCTTTTGCCAAGTTAATAATTAGAATTTATGCGCACAAAATACTAACGCGGCTCATCTCAAATCATAGCGACATCCGAGCCCATCTTATCGCGCGATTTGATTGTGCAAATTTCAAATTGCTCTTATCTGCCCAAACCGAGTGCCTGGTGTAAATAAAATTCTACCGGATTTATCGTTGCGTAAATTTAAAACCGCACCCCGCTCTATTTAGGCGCAGAGGTGCTTTGTTTATGCAGCGCCGCGCTTGGATAAACCCACTATTTTTACATAGCAATGCCTAATTTACGCCACGATAAAATTCTGCGAAATCACCGCTAAATTTTATCGCTAAATTACAAAGCCCAATTCTATTTTAAAGGCGACGGGTGTTCTTAAATTTCACGGCAAATTCCAAATAGATCCCGTCTGCAAAATCCGGCAATCCAAAATAAAATTCTAAAAATTTAACCAAATTTCGCTAAAATCGCCGCAAAATTTCAAGGAGAAAAGATGAAAAAATTAGCTCTTTTAATATCCTTTGCTGCGATGATGATTTTTACCGGCTGCGCGAGCACCACGCAAGGCGGCGCCGTAGGCATCGACCGCTCGCAATTCATCACCGTAAGCGAAGCTGAAATGGATCAAAGTGCCGCGCTTGCCTACAAGCAAATTACCGCCCAAGCAAACGCCAAGCATGTCCTAAATACCGATAAAAAGCTAACTGATCGCGTTAGAGGCATCTCGAAGCGCCTAATCGCTCAAGTAGGCGCATTTCGCAAAGACGCACTAAAATGGAACTGGCAGGTAAACGTCATCAACGACCCTACGATCAATGCTTGGTGTATGCCTGGCGGCCGCATCGTCGTATATACGGGTATCATCGAAAAACTAAAGCTTACCGATGCCGAGCTGGCTGCTATTCTGGGGCACGAGATGTCGCACGCACTGCGCGAACACAGTCGCGAGCGAGCCTCGACTGAACAGATGAAAGATGTCGGTATCGCCGTAGCAAGCTCCGCAGCAGGGCTTGGAGATCTGGGCTCGGCAGCTTTGAACATGGCGGCTCAATACACATTCACGCTGCCGTTTTCGCGCACGCATGAGACGGAGGCCGATCTGATGGGCGTCGAGCTGATGGCGCGCGCAGGATACGATCCAAGGGCGGCGATAAATGTCTGGGAGAAGATGAATAAGCTAAATGAGAGCCATCCACTTAAATTTATGTCCACGCACCCTTCAAACGACGATCGCATCGCCGATCTAAAAGAGGTGATGCCGAAAGTCTTGCCGCTTTACGAGGCCGCCACAAGAAATAGATAGTCTTGCGATTTAAAATTTCGCAAGAGCTTGCGCGCTAAGGTTTTTTAAGTAGCAGGTTTTATCGTCGCATTTAAATTTCTTAATGGACTTGTGCGTGGCGCTAGGATTATCCGCCGCCGCGCATAAGCTCTATTGCGATAAAATCTCGCTAAGACAAAGACCTGCCGCAGCGCGAAATTTTAAATTACCGCAAAATTCCACCAATACGCGCGATAAATATGATCCGCGCCGAGACAAAATTTCATTTTAAATGCAAGCGCTGGACGAAATTCCGTCGCATAGAAAGCCGAAATGTCTGTCGCTACAGAATTCTACGGCGCGAAATTTTATGATTTTAAGCACGATTAAATTTAGAGCAAAATTCTACTCCTTTGGACGCAGATAGAATTTCGCTATGGTCGTATGCAAACAAAATTTTGCAGCCGCAGTCAGGTATGAAAATAAAATTTATTCGGCTGGGCAGCAGATTTTAACGCCATTTGTACGACGGTAAGTCTCGCGCGGGCAGATGAAATTTCGCGCGATAAAAGAAGCAAAATTTCAACTCCGTAAAATTCTACGAGCGGGCGCGAGGCATTTTCCATATCTTTTGGATTTTAAAGCGTTTTTAGATATAATCATAAATATTTATTTTTAAATTTCAAAGGATAAGAAATTTGGACACGGACAGTTCGGTTTTAATGTTAGTTTTAGCTTTTGTATTCATCTTTATGAATGCTTTTTTCGTTCTTTCGGAATTCTCAATCGTCAAAGTAAGAAAGTCTCGCCTCGAAGAGCTTATCAAGGATAAAATTCCAAACGCAAAGCTCGCTTTTAAAATTTCAAACTCCCTAGACACCTATCTCAGCGCCACTCAGCTAGGCATTACGATAAGCTCGCTCGCCCTCGGCTGGATCGGTGAGCCCGCGGTATCAAGACTGATCGAGCTGCCGCTAAGATCCATCGGCATAGGCGGCGGAGCGGCGGCACATACGATCGCCTTCGTCATATCTTTTACGCTCGTTACGCTATTTCACGTAGTGCTTGGCGAGCTAGTGCCAAAATCCATCGCTATTGCCAAAACCGAGAAGATCGTGCTTTTTATCTCCAGACCGCTTCATATTTTTTGGATTATGTTTTTTCCGATCATCAAGGCGTTTGACTTCATCGCCGCCGTTTCACTTAAAATAATCGGCGTAAAACCCGCTAAAGAGAGCGAGCTCGCGCTTTCTGACGAAGAGATCAAAATCATCGCGAGCGAGAGCCTAAAAGGCGGTGTGCTCGATAGCCTAGAGACCGAGATCATCAAAAACGCCGTCGATTTCAGCGACACGGTCGCCAAAGAGATAATGACGCCGAGGCGCGATCTCATATGCCTAAATAAGCAAAAAAGCTACGACGAAAACTATGCAACCGTATTGCAGTCGAAATTTACGCGCTTTCCATATATCGACGGCAGCAAGGATAACGTCCTAGGCCTCATCCACATCCGCGACATCATCCAGCAAAAGGGAGATAAAAGCTTCGATAAAATCGTGCGCAAGCTCATCATCGTGCCTGAAAACAGCCCGATCTCTAAAATTTTACCGATGATGAATAAACAGCGTATCTTCGCCGCGCTCGTTATCGACGAATACGGCGGTACGGCGGGATTTTTGACGATGGAAGATATAATAGAAGAAATTTTTGGCGACATCAACGACGAGCACGACGCGAATGCACAAAATTTCAAACGTATCGACGAGAACACCTTTGAGTTTAGAGGCCGCTTCGAGATCGAAGGCGTCGAGGAGGTGATGGGCATCGACTTCGACGAGGAGACCGAGCAGCTAACGATCGGCGGCTACGTCTTTAATCTCTTCGGCAGCCTACCTGAAATCGGCGATAAAATAAGCGATGAAAACTGCGATTACGAAGT
>NZ_CALKTS010000299.1 GCF_937997595.1 uncultured Campylobacter sp.
GCAACCTTCATTTTTGCGATCGCGCGCGCGCGGTCCTTGTCGTAGACGATGAGCTTGCCGATCATACTGTCGTAGTAAGGCGGCACCGAGTAGCCCTCATAAACGTGGCTATCCATTCGCACATTTCTGCCGCCCGGAGCGACGTATTTTGTGATTTTGCCAGGGTTTGGCATAAAGCTTTTGGAGTCCTCAGCGGTGATGCGGCACTCAAGCGCGTGCCCGCTAAATTTTATCTCGCTTTGAGGTAGCAGCTTCTCGCCCTGCGCGATGCGGATCATCCACTCGATCAGATCGAGCCCGCTTCGCATCTCGCTTACGGTGTGTTCGACCTGCAGGCGGGTATTCATCTCGATGAAATAGAATTTCTTATCTTTGCTATCGTATAAAAACTCAAACGTTCCAGCGCTTGCGTATCCGATCGCCTTAGCGGCGCGAACCGCCGTTTCGTGCAGGCTCTTTCGTGTCGGCTCGTCCAAGATCACGGCCGGGCTTTCTTCGATCAGCTTTTGATGGCGGCGCTGCATCGAGCAGTCGCGCTCGCCGATATGCACGACGTGTCCGTGCTCGTCGCCCAAGACCTGAACCTCGATGTGGCGCGGGTTTGTGATATATTTTTCCATATACATCGTGCCATCGCCGAACGCGCTCATCGCTTCGCTCTCTGCCGACCAAAAGAGCTTTTCGATATCCTCTTCGCGCTCGACCACGCGCATTCCGCGCCCACCGCCACCGGCTGCGGCTTTAATGATGACCGGATAGCCGATTTCGGCAGCTAGCTTGCGTGCCTCTTCGACGCTTGCGATCGCGCCGTCGCTGCCCGGCACTACGGGGATTCCTGCGCGCATCATTACCTGCTTGGCCTTGCTCTTATCGCTCATTAAAGTCATTGCCTCGACGCTCGGGCCGATAAATTTAATGCCGTGCTTAGCGCAAATTTCTACGAAATTTTGACTTTCGCTCAAAAAGCCGTATCCCGGAAATATCGCGTCGGCTTCCGTTAGCTCGCAGGCCGTGATGATCGCGGGGATATTTAGATAGCTATCGCTGCTGCGCGGTCCGCCTATGCAGACCGACGCATCGGCGTATTTGACGTAAAGCGCGTCCTGATCGGCGGTAGAGTGCACGACGATAGCTTGCTTGCCCATCTCCTGGATCGTGCGAAGCGCTCTAAGCGCTATCTCGCCGCGATTTGCAATGAGGATCTTTTTAAGCTCTCTCATAGCTTCTCGACCTCAAACAGCGCCATAGCGTATTCGACGGGCTGTCCGTCTTCGACGAGAGCTTTTTTGATGCGGCAGTCGAATTCCGCTTCGATCTCATTCATAATCTTCATTGCTTCTATTATGCCGATCGTATCACCCTTATGCACGACCTGGCCTACGCTTACGAACTCTGCCGCACCGGGACTTGGCGCTTTATAAAAAGTACCCACCATCGGGCTATCGATCGTATCCATCGCACCTTTTGAGGCGGGCTTATCACCCACGAGCACATTTACCGCAGGCGCAGCAAGCTGCGGGGCAGGTGCCGGTGCGGCGAGCTGAGGCGTGCTCCCACCGCATGGGCCATATTTTTTTATCTCGATTTCAAAATCTTTATCTTTAATTTTTAGCTCGTTAATGCCTTGCTTCTCGCCGAAAAAATCCATTAACTCTTTGATTTCTGCTTTTGTCATAAATTTCTCCTGAAAAAATTTGCGAAATTTTAGCTAAATTTTTATAATTGTTTCTTTAAATGGATTTTTGCGGGACTTTTAAGAAGTGCAAAGCGAAATTTACGACAGAATTTGCGGACTGATTTTAAGGATTTATAGGCTGCGATTTGCCTCGTTCATTTTAAGCTCGAACTTCGCAAGCGAAACACAAAATTTTGCCGTAAGGGCGCAGGATGATTTTAAATCCTTTAAAAAATTTAACGCTTAATTTTACGACCGAAATTCTACGCCCAAGCCCCGAGCGCGAAAATTCCGCGCTTTGCTTTAAAATCTCGCCTCCGAGCTCATATTAAAATCCCGCGCCGAAATTCTATCCGCGCGAAGCCCTATGCGTTAATGTGTCGCAAAAAAGCTCTGAATTTTAGCTTTATCGCTCGTTTTGCTAAGGGCTAACATCAGCAGTACGCGCGCCTTTTGCGGATTTAGATTATCTGCGGTTAGAAAGCCAAGTTTTGCGTCGTCCACCTCCGAGCTAACGCTAGTTGAGCCGCTGCCTGTGCGGCTTGAGCGCACAACGACCACGCCCGCTTCGCTAGCTTTTGCGAGCGCGGCCTCCGTATCGGGGTATAAATTTCCGTTTCCCATGCCGGCGACTACGATGCCCTTAGCGCCCTTTTGTACGGCAGTCTCTACGAAATCGCTCACGTCCTGCGGATGCGCGTAAATAATATCGACGCGTGGCAGAACCTTGATGTCTTTGATATTAAAATCGCTACTTATCGTGTGCTTGCGAAGCGGCGCCATATAGAAATTTACGACTCCGTAATTCACAGTGCCGATCTTGCCGGAATTCGGCGAGGCAAAAGCCGCAACGTTAGTAGTATTTGTTTTCGTAACCTCGCGCGCGGCGTGGATCTCGTCGTTCATCACTACAAAAGCGCCCTTTTCGCGAGAGTTTTTATCTGCCGCGACGGCAACGGCGTTGTATAGATTAAGCGGTCCATCAGCACTCATCGAGTCTGCGTTTCGCATCGCGCCCACCAAAACGATCGGTTTTTTGGATTTTACTACCAGGCTTAAAAAATACGCCGTCTCCTCCATCGTATCGGTTCCATGCACGATGACGATGCCGTCTACGTCGTTTTTAGTAAGCAGCTCGCTTACGCGGTTTGCAAGCTTGAGCCAAATTTCATCATTCATCTCCTGCGAGCCGATATTTGAAATTTGCTCGCTTTTAATCGTAGCTAAATCCCCCAGCTGCGGTACTGCCGCTAAGATATCTTCTACGCCCTTAGAGCCTGCGGTATAGTTGCCCTCCGTGGCACTTGCGCTGCTTCCCGCGATCGTACCGCCGGTAGCTAAAATATAAATATTTGGCTTCGCAGCAGCCAAAGATGACGCGATAAAAAACGTAATAAACGCAAATTTCTTGAGTAGCCCCATAGTTGCTCCTTAAAAAGTGATAAAATTTTTATAATTTAAGCAAAATTCTAGCATAAAATTTTTATTATATTTTATTTTGCTGCTATAATGCGCGAAAAATTTTGATTATTTTAAGGAAATTTTATGGGACTGAAAAGCGATAAATGGATCAGACAGATGTCGCAGCAGCACGATATGATAGCGCCCTTTTGCGAGGAAAATATCGGCCGCGGCGTCGTTAGCTACGGACTTTCGAGCTACGGATACGACATACGCGTAGCGCGAGAATTTAAAATTTTTACAAACGTCGGCGGAACGGTCGTCGATCCTAAAAATTTCGACGCAAAAAACGTCGTGGATTTTGAGGGCGACGTCTGCATCGTGCCGCCGAATTCCTTCGCGCTAGCGCGCACTATCGAATACTTCAAAATGCCGCGCGACGTGCTTGCGATCTGTCTGGGCAAAAGCACCTACGCGCGCTGCGGCATCATCGTAAACGTAACGCCCTTTGAGCCCGGTTTTGAGGGGCACATCACGATTGAAATTTCCAACACCACGCCGCTGCCTGCAAAAATTTACGCGAACGAAGGCATCGCGCAGGTTTTGTTTCTGCAAGGAGATGAGCCGTGCGAGGTGAGCTACTGCGACAAAAAGGGCAAATACCAAAGCCAAAAAGGTATCACGCTGCCTAGAATTCTAAAGGATTAAACAATGAAAAATTTAATCATCGTAGAATCCCCGGCAAAAGCCAAAACGATCAAAAAATTTTTAGGCGAAGACTACGACGTCGTCGCTTCAAAAGGCCATATCCGCGACCTTCCTAAAAAACGCTTCGGCATCAAAATCAAAGATAAAAGCTTCGAGCCCGAATACGAAATCAGCGCCGATCACGATCAGATCGTAAAGCAGATAAAGACGCTCGCCAAAAAGGCGGATCAAATTTATCTCGCGACGGACGAGGACCGCGAGGGCGAGGCGATCGCCTATCATATCGCCGCTTCGATCGGCAAGCAGGCGCAGGAGCTGCCGCGCATCGTATTTCACGAGATCACCAAAAGCGCGATCTCAAACGCGTTAAGCTCGCCGCGCAAGCTGAATATCGCAAGCGTAAACGCTCAACAAGCGCGCCGCCTGCTCGATCGCATCGTGGGCTACAAGCTAAGTCCGCTTTTAAATTTAAAGATCCAGCGCGGCTTAAGCGCGGGTCGCGTCCAAAGCGCCGCGCTTAAAATCGTCGTCGATCGCGAGCGAGAAATTTTAAATTTTAAACCGGTAGAATTTCACAGCATCGACGCGGTTTTTAAGAAGGACTTGGAAGCCGAGCTCGTGGAATTTCGCGGCAAAAAGATGGAAAAGCTCTCGATCAAATCTGCGGCGCAGGCTAGCGAGATCATTTCGGTGCTGCAAAAAGACAAATTTAGCGTAGAGAGTATCGAGAGCAAATCGCGCAAGACAAACCCCTACCCGCCGTTTATGACCTCGACGCTACAACAGGCGGCGAGCACGGCTCTAGGCTTTAATCCACGCAAGACGATGAGCCTCGCGCAGAGCCTTTACGAAGGCGTCAATACCAAAAACGGCGGCGCGATCACCTACATGCGAACCGACTCGCTAAATATCGCTAAAGAAGCGATCGCGGCGGCTCGCGAACTAATCGGCGAGCGCTTCGGCGAAAAATATCTGCCCAAAAGCCCGAATTCATACGCCACCAAAAGTAAAGGCGCGCAGGAAGCGCACGAAGCGATAAGACCTACCGATCTAAAGCTTACCCCCGAGCTCGCGCAAAAAATCCTGCCTCGCGACGAATACCGCCTTTACGCGCTCATCTATAACCGCTTCGTAGCCTCACAGATGAGCCCTAGCGTCTCGCAGATCCAAACGATCATCGTGCGCGGCGAAGCGGGCGCGTTTAAGATCAGCGGACGCAAGGTGGAATTTGACGGATTTTACAAGGCTTACGGCGATCTGGATAAGGATAAAATTTTACCGAGCCTTAGCGCAGGCGACGCGATGAGCCTACAAAGCCTAAGCTCGCAGCAGCATTTCACCGAGCCGCCGGCACGCTATTCGGAAGCGAGCCTCATCAAAAAGCTCGAAAGCCTCGGCATCGGTAGGCCCTCGACCTATGCGCCTACCATCTCGCTGCTTACGGCGCGCAACTACGTAAATATCGAGCAAAAGCACCTGGTGCCGAGCGAGATCGCCTTTAAGATCACCGAGATGCTGGAGCAAAATTTTAAAAATATCGTCGATAGCGAGTTTACCTCCAAAATGGAGGAGAAACTCGACGACATCGCCGAAAACAAAGCGGACTGGCAGCAAATTTTGGCGGATTTTTACTACCCTTTTATGGACGAGATCGCCAAAGGAAAAACGTCGATCGCAAGCCAAAAGCTAGCCGAAAAGATCGGCGAAGCATGCCCGAACTGCGGCGGCGAGCTACTTAAGCGCCAGGGCAGATTCGGCGAGTTCATCGCTTGCTCGAACTATCCGAAATGTAAATACTCCCGCAACGCGGACGCCAGCGCCGAGGGGGCGAGCGAGGAGAAGGCGGCGCCCGAGGTGCTAGATGAAAAATGCCCGCAGTGTGGTAAAAATCTGATCAAGCGCAAAGGCAGATACGGCGAGTTTATCGCTTGCGAGGGCTATCCGAAGTGCAAATACTCGCGCAAAATCGAGGGCGCGGCAAAGGAGAAAAAGCCGCTGCTCTCTACGGGCGTTAAGTGCCCGAGCTGCGGCACGGGCGAGATCGTCGAGCGCTTCTCCAGACGCGGCAAATTCTACGGCTGCACGAACTACCCTAAATGCGGCTTTGTGAGCAACTATGCGCCGATTGCGCGCGCATGCCCGCAGTGCGGCAACTCATACATGCTCCGCAAAGAGCTGAAAAAAGGCAACTTCGCCGAGTGCCCGCAGTGCAAGCTTAAAGAAGAGATCGATTGATAATAGGCGTCATCTCGGACTCTCATCGCGAAACAAAGGTCGCTGCCAGCGCCATAGAGTGGCTGCTCGCGCGCGGAGCGGATCTGCTCGTGCACGCAGAGGGCATCGTCGAGAGCGAGACGCTGCGGCTTTTGCGACAAAGCGGCAAGCCTTACTTTGCGGCACTATATTATAATAAGACGCCGATAGCATTTAAAACAGCGCCTTATAATAACAACCAAGCGTTTACTGAGTTTAAAAATGGGTTCAACCTACGGAGTGAGCCCTTCTGCACGGAGTTTGCCGGGCTGCGACTAAAAAT